>NZ_JASFYM010000020.1 GCF_030055635.1 Methanothrix sp.
ATATCGTCTACAAGGCGAAACTGCTCGGTGTGCCGGTTGTGTTCGTGGATCCGAAGCATACGTCCCAAGCGTGCCCGTCCTGCGGGCACACGTCTAAACGTAACCGCCCTGCCAGAGACGATTTCAGGTGTGAGTTGTGCGGCTTCGCTGGGTTCGCAGATCACATCGCTGCGATCAATATCGCATCCAGGGCTGCTGTCAACCAGCCTATTGTAGCGGTGCATATGCATCAGTTACAAGCTCCGGTCTTCAGGCTGGAGTAGTTGACGTGCAATTCTTGGCGTATCAGTATCCTCCGAGCCGCCCGATGGAGCGCTTGAGGTAGCTGAGCAGCGCCATCGAGAGCATCATCGAGAGCGCGAGCGCCGATATCGTGTCCTCCCACCTGATATCGCTCATCTCCATGAGGTACAAAATGCCTCCAGATAGGGTCGTAAGGAGCGCTGTCGATAGAACGGATACTAGCAGCGATGCGGCCACAGATCCAACCTGGTACCGCTCAAAGAGCGCGACGAAGAGGACGAAGCTTATCGCTGTTATCACGAGTATAACAGAGTACGGAAGAGTCGGGCCGTACATGAATACCTGGATGAGGCCGAATGCGAGAAGGACCATGGTGATTCCAAGCATTGTGGAGGCCAGGAACGCCCTCAGCACGTAGCTGTCGCGCAATATCATCTGCAATTTGTTTGCTTTTATTGAATATAAGGATTCTCTTCTCCGCTTACTGCTCCCATGCATTTGAAGCTGAACCGGCAGGTCTTGCAGCTATATTGCTCCTGCACGATAGCTGTGGTCCGCCTCTGCATGTCAGAACTGAGCGATCGTATTATCTACCATTAACCACCAAAATATCTTTGGTGTCTTCCCTTGTATGACGTCATTGTTGTGGGTGCCGGTCCGGCTGGTCTGACTGCCGGTATGTACTGCGCCAGGGGTGGCATGAAGACATTGGTACTGGGCAACATCTACACATCCCAGCAATCCATGGGCGGACTTTACGAGAACTACCCTGGATTTCCTGATGGCATCCAGGGCATAGAGCTCTCGGAGCGTATGCTCTCCCAGGCGCAGAGGTACGGGGCAGAGTACAGGCAGGAGATGGTCGAGAAGATAGTCCATCTGGATGACACGTTCAGGATCAAGACGGAGAGCTGGGAGTACGTCTGCAGAGCCCTGATCCTGGCGACGGGCGCGAGCCACAGGAAGCTGGGGGTGCCTGGGGAGGAGAAATACGTTACAAGAGGCCTGTCATACTGTGTTTACTGCGATGGCGCCCTCTTCAGGGACAGAACGACCGCCGTCGTCGGCTATGGCAACGGCGCAGCTAGGGCGCTGCTCTACCTCTCGAACATATGCAGCAGGGTTCATCTTCTCTGTCCTAGGGAGAGGCTTGTTGCCGAGGCGGTGTACCTCGATCGGCTGAAGGGCATAAGGAACGTAACACAGACATTCGGCGTCGAGGTAACACGCATAGTGGGAGATGAGTTCGTCAGCGGCATCGAGTTCGTTGTCGGGGGGACACCGAGATCCCTAAAGGTGGATGGCATATTCGTGGAGATGGGGGTATCTCCAAACACAGCTCTCGCAAAAGATCTCGGGCTCGAGCTGACTGAGGGCGGGTTCGTGAAGGTCAACCGTCTCACACAAGAGACATCCATGCCAGGCGTCTTCGCAGCCGGAGATGTCACAGGTGGAAGGATGCAGGTCGCAACCGCGGTCGGCTCGGGCGCATCGGCAGCTATAAGCGCTATGCAGTATCTCAGGTAGAGTGATGAAGAGCGCGCGATCCCCTGTCGCGGTCTGGCGCGGCAGGGATCTTCTCGATAATAAAATCGTTGAATCCACCACAGTGATTCTGAGAACCAGGGGCTGCAGATGGAACCGGTGCGTGATGTGCGGATACGCGCAGGAGGGTGTCGATGCGAGCGCTGAGGATATCATCGCGCAGTTCATTTCTGCACTAAAGAAAGCCGAGGGCTCGGAGCTCGTCAAGATCTACACCAGCGGCAGCTTTCTCGACCCTGCAGAGGTTCCTGAGGCGGTGCGCCTGGAGATTCTCAGATCGCTGAGAGATATGGGTGTGAGGAGGCTTGTGATCGAGTCGAGGCCGGAGTACATCGATCGCACCGCTCTCGAGCAGATCCTGGGTCTCATGGACGTGGAGATAGGCATCGGTCTCGAGAGCTCGAGCGATCTTGTGAGGTCGCATCTTATAAACAAAGGGTTCACGTTCTCTGATTTCGCGAAGGCCGCTGATCTTATACACTCCCTCGGGGGGCGCGTGAAGACCTACCTACTCCTCAAGCCCCCGGGTCTCTCTGAGATGGATGCGATCGCTGACGCGATGAGATCTGCGAGAGATGCAGAGCCTTACTCTGATATCATCTCGCTGAACCTCTGCAACGTCCAGAGGAACACGCAGCTTGAGAGGATGTGGCAGCGCGGCGTTTACAGACCACCATGGCTCTGGTCGGCGGTTGAGGTTCTCCGCGAGTCCTCGCTGAGAGTTCCGTTGATATGCGATCCGGTTGGCGCAGGAGCGAAAAGGGGGCCACACAACTGCGGCGTATGTGACGGATTCGTTGCAGATGCGATAAGGTCGTTCTCGCTGAGCCAGAGCAGATCCTGCCTGAACGTCGATTGCACCTGCCGCTCCGTCTGGAGAAAGGTCCTGGAGCTCGAGGATCTCTCCTTCGGAACACCACTTGTTTGAAACGCTGCATGCGACATTAGAGGCGTGCCAAAAGGATGAAAGCGTTTGAGATGCGGGTTGGTTTCGTCCAAACAACCCGACAAGGAATGTCAATCCTCCATGTCGTGCTTTCATGGTAACAGGGGCTTGTCTCTGCTCCGCGCTCATGCGTATCGACGATCTGCTCCAGCGTAGCAGGTTGTCTCTCATGTGATGCTGGAACGGATGTTCTGGAAATCCAGGCGACAGAAGCTGTACGCATGTACGAACCGAATGTTTTGGTCTTCCTTTTGGTTTTCCGGCTCAGGCCTAATGCACCGGAAAGTGTTATGAATCCGCAGGCTCTCCCACAGCAGGGATTCAGATGATCATCGTATACTCTCTTGGCGGATCCGTTCTTGCAGCGCAGGATTCCGCCGGCCTCAAAAGATATGCTGAAACGTTAAGAACAATCTCGAGAGACAATCAGGTCTACGTCGTCGTCGGGGGCGGGGCCCTCGCGCGCGAATGTATAGGGAGAGCGCGCGGCGTGGGTGCGAGCGAGGCCCTCTGCGATTCGATCGGGATACTCGCGACCAGGATGAACGCAGCGCTCCTCGCGGCAGCCCTCGATGGCTCCGCGCCGTTCAGGGTGCCGGAATCTTACGACGATGCACTCGAGGTCTCAAAGACGTACAGGATCGTGGTCATGGGCGGAGTCTCTCCGGGACAGACCACCGATGCGGTCGCTGCCCTTCTGGCAGAGCACGCCCGCGCGGATCTTCTCGTGATCGCCACATCGGTGAACGGCGTTTACACATCAGATCCTGAGAAGGACCCGGGGGCTGTGAAGATCCCCAGGATGAATGCAAAGGATCTGGCCAGGATGATGAGCCAGATCGAACTCAAAGCAGGATCGAGATCCCCTGTGGACCCGCTTGCAGCCAAGATAATCGAGCGGAGCCGCATCCCCACAGTCGTGGTCGATGGCAGGGACGTGGCCAATCTGATCAGGGCGATAGATGGTACACACGACGGCACCGAGATTCGCAGCTAGTCACGCCGGGGTCAGCGATCTGATTATGTCAGAGGGGTTAACCAGACCCCATGGCACCCCACCCTCGGTGACCACAAGCTGGCTCGTGCCAGTCTTGCCCATGATCTTTATCGCCTCGTAGACCAGATCGTCAGAGTCTATCGTAAGATAGCCCCTGGTCATGATCTCCTTCACCTCAACACCTGTGCGTCCGTCTGCGATCGCCCTCACAAGATCCACCAGGCTCACAAGTCCTGGAGAGCTCTCATCGACGAGCGCCTCGCTCACGCCGTTATGTATCATGGTCCTGGCGGCATCCTGGATCGATGCCGAGGGGCTGATTCTCACTGCGCGGCGTGCGATCTTTTTCACAGGTATCCGCGGCACTGAGATCATCTCTCTGACCTTGAATATCAGCCTGCTCATCGTGTCGTCCCTGCCGGTGACCTCGCCCCTGATGTAGAGCTTGTTCACAGGCGTCGGCCCTATCTCGATCTCATCGCCTATGTTGAAGTCCCTGACGTTCCCTGTGATGCGAACCATGCCATCGCAGCTGTCGTGCCGCATGACCTTGTTGAATATGATCTCGCTCGCAGATGCGCCCTCCACCTGGACGCCGTTCTTGATTATAGGCACGTCGACGATATCGCCGCTGTTGTCGAGGCATAGAACCTCATAGGCGGCACCGGTCGCCTTGTAGCCGCCCTTCGGCCCTGGCACTCCCTCCACAAGGTTCAGCGCCTTGAGCGACTGCATCTGGTTGCGTATGGTGCCAGGATTGCGGTCGATAAGCTCTGCGATCTCCTCTCCCTTTACAGCTCTTCCCTCACGTCGATGTATGTTGATCAACGCGGTAAGTATATCCCTCTGAACTGGTGTTAGCTCCATAGCAATACGGAAGTACCATCATTATTACCTATTTAGATTTAACCTTCGGAGTCACAAATTTTTGGATGGTCCTTTCGATCGCATGGGGCATTTATTAATTCCTTTATAGGGAAAATCTGACATCCTTTTCCAGATTCTGGATAGCGATTCTCTCAGAGCATTTCCATAACTCATAGGGTAACAGGCGCATGGGTACACATCGCCAGCTGGAGTGATATGCATCCAGCTCCTCCCCGCGAAGCATCCGAAGCGTTTGAGCGCCTCAGGCACAGAGAAAATCCTCGGCGGGGGTGCGTTTGAGGCGAACCCCTCCAGCGCGGAGAGATCAGAATCGTCGAGCACGATATCCTCTGAGCCGGTGCACCTCCCCGTCGGCACAACCTCGAAGAGCGTGAGCTCATGCGCGCCCATGTCGCGTGCGAGCTCGTGGAATTTCTGTAGGTGCATGATGTTATCATGCCTCAGCACCACATAGAGATCGACCAGCAGTCCGGCGCTCAGCGCATGTCTTATGGCGTTCATAGCATCCCTGTACACACCCCTCCGACCGCGTATGGCATCATGTTCATGCTCCACAGGGCTGTCCAGGCTCACGTTCACCGCCTGGAGGCCTGCATCCCTGAGCCTCTCCGCCAGCACCTCGGTGAAACCAGCGCCAGAGGTGAACATCGTGGTCACCGCCCGATCGTCCACATAGCTCACAAGCTCCGGAAGCTCTCTGTACAGACACGGCTCTCCGCCATCGAATATTATGAGCGTGGATCCGAGATCGAGCGCCTGATCTATGATTCTCTGAACATCTTCCGGCTCAAGACTGAGGTGCTTTCCCGTATCTGGCAGCGCGCAGTGCCTGCATCTGTTGGGGCACTCCTCGGTCACAGATATCGTGATCTGGTCAGGGGTTCTCCTGCCGAGGGATGCGAGGATCTGGCTCCTGACAAAGCGATCGAAAGCCCTGCTCGGAACAGGTGGCAGCCATGTCGATATGTACAGAGACTCCCCAGCGAATGCCGGAATGTTTCCGTCGATCATCGAGAGGGCGGATGAGATCGCTGGAACTCTGGAGAGAATACCATCGGCTCTGATCCTGATTCTCCCCGAATCTACGATTGCTGCCGCCTTTAAAAGAGGGTTATCGCAGAGCGTGTACACCAAACGATCACCGCTTGTAGACCTCATCGGGATCGAAGATCCTCTCACCGACTATCCTCCCGTCCAGGGTCCTGTAGAAGCAGGATCTGTATCCGGTGTGGCATGCGCCCCCCTTCTGCTCGACCTTGAGAAGTATCGCGTCCTCATCGCAGTCAACCAGTATCTCCTTCACGATCTGCTCATTTCCGGAGGACTCGCCCTTACGCCACAGCTTCCCCCGCGACCTAGACCAGTAGTGCGCAACCCCCGTCTCCACAGTCTTTTTGAGCGCGACGCTGTTCATGTAGGCCAGCATCAGCACCTCTCCTGTCCTCCAGTCCTGTGCCACTGCTGGAATCAGCTTGCCATCCGGAATCTCGACGATGCTCATCACCTCATGATCACTGGCGTGGCGTATAAAGCTTGGTGATGTGCTTTCTCGTCCCAGCCGTAGCAGCTCTCCGGATCAGCTCACAAGTTCGCTCTTATCTATTTAGCAACCTGGAGTCATGCAGGCCGGTTTCTGGATGCATTCATTCGCCTGACAGGACCGCCCGGCAGGACCAGCTAGCTCCGGGCAGGTTATCAGGACAAGAGCATACAGATTTCAACGCACTGGCGGTGCGCCAGAAGCATGATCTGTGCATTCGCAGCATCCGACCCGCAAGAGATATATCCAAAAAACTTGACTTTAAGCCAATTAAGTTTAACAGGTGTCCTGCTTGGAACTTGCAATCGCACTTGGGGTGCTTGTGGGCCTGCTGATATTCGCCCTTAAGGCCAGCATGGGATGCGGGCTAGCGCATCTCAGCCTCAGAGAGATCACGCTGGTCGCATCAGGCTATCTCCTTGTGGCCACCGGTATGGGTCTGGTGATAGATCGCCTCTCCATAGATCTGATCGCGGGCATGATCAGAGCAGGTGTGGCGATGCATGCGATTCTTGCACTCTGCCTCATAGCTCTCGGGATGCTCACGATAAGAGAGTGGAGATGCTCCAGTAAGGATATCTCCCGCAAAACGTTCCTGGCGCTCTCTATTCCGTGTCCGGCATGCATGGCCGCGACGTTTCTCTCAATCAGCGTGCTTGCAGATCACCTCGAAATTTCACCAGCCAGAATCGGCGCAGCGGTGGGCATCATGCTCTTCATCACCATCTCTTTTGTCTCAATGCTCCTGAAAAGGATTCGGGGAGGGCCAGGCATCATCGGGAACGTGATGATGCTCCTGGGTGGATTTTACCTCATATCGATAATGCTCCTGCCATCATACATCCAGATGCAGAGTGTGATCCTGAGATGCGCAGCGCCTGAGGTGCATTCTGAGCTGATTGCAGCTTATCTGATACTGACGATGCTGATCTCCCTGGGGTATGTCATCCGGAAGAAGGGTGTGAGGGTATGATATACGAGACGGCTGTCAGCCTTCTCTACGTTTTCTCCACATCTCTGCTCTATCCTGACATAATCGGCCTGCTTATTCTCTTCACATGGTCGCTCATCCTGGTGGGATCGATGATCCAGGAGTACACCTCCAGGAGAAGGGATGTTAAGGAGCTGGAGGAGATTGTGCTCAGGGCAGCCTCGCTTGTAAGCTCCGGAATGTCAGAGGATGCCGCAGATCTTCTCAGGAGTTACAGATCCCCGCAGGTGGCCGGTGTTCTCATGGAGATAGCACGCTCTCTGGAGGGCAGCATGCTCCGCGTAAGGCTCGACAAGATCCTGCAGGATGTGGAGCTGGATATGGCCAGGAGGCTCGAGCCGCTGCGCATCGGCATGAGATTGGGCCCGATACTGGGGCTGATGGGCACACTGATACCCATGGGCCCGGCGCTTGTGAGCCTTTCGAAGGGGGATATACAGTCGATGGCATCGAGCCTGATAATAGCGTTTGCAACGACTGTTATAGGGCTGGTCGTTGGCGGTATATGCTACTGCTCTCTTCTGATAAGAAACAGATGGTACCATCAGGATCTGAGCGATTTGGAGTACGCTGCTGCTATCCTGAGGAGGGCGATGGATGAGGGGCAGGACGGGCGTTCTGGATGAGATCGATGGGGACCCGATGGAGGGCGTCGCCAACCTCTTCGATGTCGCGATGGTCTTCGCTGTGGCGCTTCTCCTCGCGCTTGTTCTCTCCTACAACATCTCAGAGCTTCTTGATCCAACATCCAGCGTCACCGTTGTGAAGAATCCGGGCGAGCCGGACATGCAGATAATCATCAAGAACATGAGCAGCATTCAGATCCTGAACATGACGGAGCAGCTCGGAGGGGGGCAGGGGACCAGGATAGGCACCGCGTACCGTCTCAGGAGCGGTCAGGTGATATACGTCCCCGAGAATGAGACGTCAACTCCTATGAGGATCTGAGGGCGTTTGGATCGCGGGCCCGAACTGCTGAGCGGCCATCAAACCACTGGCAAACCTCCAGGCAGCGGTGGAGATTTCAGTGATGGGAGCACAGGAGCGGGAGGTGATCGAATGTATGTAACTCTTCTCGGCACAGGCGCGGGAATACCGCAGCCGGATCGCGCGCAGTCCTCTCTTCTCATTCGTGATGAGCATCTGCTGCTCATCGACTGCGGAGCTGGCGCCCTTTTCAGGCTGGGCGAGCTCGGGCTGAGCCCGCTGGAGATCGAGACCGTGCTTCTCACGCATCTGCATCTCGATCATGTTGCAGACCTTCTCCCACTCGCAAAGGCGCGGTATCTGCTCGGCAGGCCCTGGCTCAGCGTATTCGGACCTGCCGGCACAGAGCAGCTGGTGAGATCCCTGCAGTCCCTCTACCCTTATCTGCACTCGATAAGGCTGGAGGTCACCGAGATCGAGGCTGGATGCAGGTTCGAGCTGTGTGGATTCAGCGTGCAGAGCGCATCCGCGGTCCACAGCGTTCCAGCGCTCTGCTACAGGATCGAGGGCTCATCGATTCTCACATGCTCAGGAGACACCGAGCCGAACGCAGATGTATCTGAGCTCGCGGCCGGATCCGACCTGCTCGTCCATGAATGCTCATTTCCCGACGGATTTGATGTTACGAACCACACAACTCCAGCGGCCCTCGGTCGGCTTGTTAGAGATGTCGGTGAAATCCTGCTGACACACTTCTATCCCCAGTGCAGGGGTCTGGAGGATGAGATGGCGCGCACTGTGGAGCAGCTCTCCGGAATCAGGACCAGAGCGGGAAGGGATCTGATGCGCATTCCTTTGAGATCTGAATGATCGCTGATGGCACTGGAATGGCAACCAGCGGCGCAGCCAGGTGATCTGGCGGAGTGGCGGGTGCATTAAAACGAACCATTCAGAGCCGGCTGATTTGGCGGCAGCAGAGATCACTGAGATCGATCTCAGCCCCAATGCGGACACATTCCCTCTCGCGTGGGGAGAGGAGTGTTCCTACTCCCTCCTCCACATTCCCGCTGCAACCAGCAGTAGCACGAAGAGCACGAGCGCTATCCCGAAGAGCGGCGCCCCTGATACAGAAGGGGTTGCTTCAACAGTGACGTTCTCCATCACATATCCCCTCACGTCCATGGTCTCTGATTCAGGCTTTTTCTCCATCTCAGACCCGACACCCTGGGGTAGCGTGCTGTTCTCTCCATAGGGATGCCTGGAACGCGATGAGCTTCCCGACCTCACAGCCTGAGCGGTCGAGGATTCCTCTACAGCAGGAAGCATACCGCTCATATACTCCTTCAAGAGAAGATTGCCGCAAGTGTGGTGGCAGCAGGCAACCCCGTAATCCTCGACGAGATCCCTGTACTGCTCCGCCAGATCCTTCAGGACCTCCGGAGATGGATGCCATCTGTCCTTCCTTGCGGTCTCAAGAAGCCTCGCATCCATCACCTGCGCAGCCCATGGATTGTTCTTCCTGAAGAAATCTCGCAGCCCCAGGCCGTATTTGTCATCCACATAGATCTCGTGAACCTCTTTCCATGTGCTCTCGCTCACAAGCTCGGGCACCGTCGCCTCCCATCCCCAGAGGTACTCGACGAACCTGTCCATCTCCCTCGCCCCAGCGTAGCCCTGCTCCATCATCCCCTGGATCCATCTGGGGTTGTAGTACCTTGTCCTCAGCTCCCTCGAGAAGAACTCGCCCAGCTCATGGACCCTTTCCTTCCTGGGATCTCTCGCATCTGTCACGTACATCTCCGGGGTGGAGCCGGTCACGGTTCTGACAGCGAGAGCTATTCCGCCTAGATACTGGAAGACGTCATCGTTATCGATGAACCCGTAGAGGTTGGAGTTCGTGTGATGGACGGCTGCATCAACTCCCTCAAGATTCGCGCTGTAAACCTCCATCTGCTGCTCCAGGGACAGGGATCTGCCAGAGGCGAACCTCCCTCCCCAGATACCATCTCCGTAGATGTATGACATCCTGGATATGAACAGCCTGCCGAGCTCTGAATCGTTCTCCCATCTGTCGCTCGCGGATACCGGCGCGTCGAGGTTCGGGCCGTATGTGCCCGCTTCCTCGAGAAAGATCCTGGATCTGGAGAGGAACTCCGCATCCTCTGCGCTCCAGTTGCCTGCCTGGATAAGCATATCCCTCAGCATCTCGGAGTTCTCCCTGACGTAATTCGGGTATGCTGTATCTGTATCGTTTGCAGCGAGCCGTATCGCCTTATCGATTAGAACGAGCTTCTCCGGGAAGAGATCCCTGTAAAGACCGGATGGAACCACAAGGACATCTATCCTGGGCCTGCCCAGCTCTGATAGTGGTATCAGCGCGACATCGCTCACACCGCCGTAGGCATCGTAAACTGGCCTGGCACCGACGAGCTTGAGGATCTCAGAGTCTACGACCCCGTGGTCTGTCATCGCCCAGGCCCACAGGACGATCGCTATCTTTCTCGGGTATGTGCCGTTGTGCTTCAGCCTGTACTCCTCGATGAGCTCCTCTGCGAGTTTGCCTCCCACATCCCATGCCGCATGCGTCGGAACCCTTCTCGGATCCACAGACCTGAAGTTCCTGCCTGTTGGTAGCACCTGAGGATCCCTTATCGGGTCGTCAGCCGGCGATGGAGGTATGTAGCATCCGCTCAAAGCGTTTGTCGTGTTCGTGAGCTCTCTGTCACAGCTCCTCAGACCATCAGCATACATTAACGAGATGTTCAGGATACCCGTCAGGTTGGAGCTGATCTTTCCGAGAATTAACTCCTGAGCTGCTTCTGGGGAGGAACCGTTTATCACTGCTTCATAAAGGAGAGATGAAGATGCGTTTTCGATCTCATCCTCGCTGGAGGTTTTGAGCGCTCTCCTGATCTCATCGATGTAAGAATCGCCGAGCATCGAACGCACCATGGCAACCATCGAGTTATTCTCGTAGGGCTGGCCGAATGTGTGGAGCCCGTATGGCATGAACGAGCTCTTCAGCTCATCCAGGTAGTTCTCCAGCTCTGGCAGGAAATCCTCGAACGCATCAGGCTCCTGGAGTGCGCTGAGGTTCGCGCCGAGATCCTCATCCAGATGGAGCTCGCTGCATGTCTCCAGTATCTTCCTCCTGTACTCGTCCTTCACGCTCTCGTTTAGCACGTTCCTGTACTCGTATATGCTCTCCCTCAGATCTGAGAGGTTTCCGTAGAGGCCCGCGGCCACGATTGGCGGAGTGAGATGGGAGATCATCACAGCATCCCCGCGCCTCTTAGCCTGGGTGCCCTCTGCGATGTTGTCCACAATGTATGGGTAAACAACAGGCATGTCCTGAACGAGGAGCGCTGGCCAGTCGTCCCCTCCGACCACCCCCTCTCTGCCTGGAAGCCACTCCTGGGTCCCGTGCTTGCCCAGGTGGATGATCGCATCCGCGCCGAATCCGTGCTTGAGCCATAGATAGAACGCTATGTACTGATGGTGTGGGGGCACATCTGTGGAGTGGTAGAGAACCGTGCTGTTCTCAAGCCATCCCCGGCTCGGCTGCGGCAGCAGAATCACATTCCCGAAGGAGAGCTTCGGTATGACTATGTATGAGCCGCTGGAGTTCCTGAAGACCATGATCTCCCCGGGAGGGGGACCCCAGTGATCGATGACCTCTCTCTGCCGATCCGCCGGAAGCTCCTCGAACCAGCTGATATAAAGAGCTGCGGGGATCAGTGTGGCGTTTCCGCTTGCAACCATTGCATCCAGCTCGCCGGGAGCCCATGTGCCCACGTTCGTTCCCTGGTGTGCCAGAAGATCGACCAGGATCCTCTCATCAGGAACATCTCCCTCGATCCTGTACCCCAGGCTCTTCATGTGTTCCAGGATGTTTCGCAGGCTTCTCGGGACGTTAAGGTAGCACCCCTCTATGTTGTCCTTCCCGCCGCCGTGGTTGTAGTAGATTATGGCGACCCTCTTCTCGGAGTTCGGCTTTTTGAGCATTATCTGAGAGATGGCACGATCTGCGATCCGCTCGACCTCGGGCTCTATTGATGTGTACACAGTATCGTTCTTCCCGGAAACTGCGATCGGATCGAATATCCCGTCCATCTCGGGTAGCGCGACCTGGAAGTAGAGCTCCATCGGGCTGATGCTGGAGTTGGGCCAGTCCTGAGGCGACTGGTAGTAGAGCCGCATGCCGCGAAGCGCAGGCACGTTCAGCGACTCCAGGATCTCCACACCCCTATCAGGGTCCCCGTAGCTCAGGCGGAATGACTTGGTGACCACAGCGAGATCGATCAGGGTGGTGTTGTTCAGAACAAAGAACCTCTCGAGAGAGGATGCATTCGAGAAGCCTATGCATATGACATTCGCACCCCTTCGCTCGAACGCCCTGATGAGATCGATCCTGTCTGGCTGTCCCATGTCGCCGTAGTAGCTCGCGATTCCGATCGTCGGGGCGCTGCTGTTGTACCGGTACCAATTCATGTAAGATGTTATGTTCTCGAAGAGATCCGGGGCATCAGGGTGGTAGATGTACTCCTTCGGCGCAGGGATGGGCGGCTCAACCCTCACGTCAACTCCACAGAAATGTGACGCCAGATATGCAACAAGCCGGCGCATGTTCTCCACCCCTCCGTACTCCCAGTACAGCTCGATATCGGGATGTGCGCTCAGGTTCACACTGGCAAGATTCTGATATCCAGGGGAGTTCAGGAGCACCACTGGAACGCCCTTTCCCTTCGGCTCCTCCAGAAGCCTCTCGAGCACCGGTGCAGCCTCACTGCCTATCATCTCCAGAAATATCATACTGTATCCGGAGAGATTCATCTCCGGATTCAGACTGTCGGGCGATGTGAGCGTTATGTTCAGCGGCGCCCCCTTCATCGCCTCGCTGAGAGACGGCTGCTGGCCGACGGTGACGAAGAGGGCATCAGGCCTGCGCAGCCTGGCGGTTATCTCGATCCTGGGGCATTCCTCTGGCCTTGAACCCCTCTCTCCGTAGTAGAAGACAACGCGATCCCCGTCGGTCAGGATCGCAGACTCTGGCCCGATCAGAGGCACAGGCTCTTCAGGATAGTTGACCCAGTACCTCCAGGATCTATCAGGGGTGGAGGCGAGATCCCCTATCGAATCTACTGTCAATCCGTAAATGCTGAGGAGGGAGTCGTTCACGCTGACGTTCATGTTATTCGATGATGCAAACGACATCAGCGCCCCGAGCGCGCTTTGCATGCTGATGTTGTAAACACGGCCATCTACAGTCACATTCAGGCTCCTGTTTTCGAGCACGACCTCGCCGCTCAGGAGCTCATGCGGCGAGCTGAATGCGTACAGCCTTCCATCATCAGCTCCTATGAAAAGGATCCCATCAGAGGCTGATGGCGAGGACATTATGTACTCGTTCACAGGATATCTCCACACAATTGATCCGTCGGATGCGTTCAGCGCATAGACGGTTCCTGCATCTGTATTGGTGCCGAAGTATATCCTGCCGTCCAAGAAGAGTGGCGATGATCTCACAGGCCCGTTGACCTTCGTCTCCCAGATGAGAGCTCCATTGGCATCGAGGCACACAACACGTTCATCATCAGTTCCCACGTAAACGCGACCTGATGCGATCGCAGGGGTGGAACTAGTGCCGTTGATGCTCCTCTGCCACAGAGTCTGACCGGTGGTAGCGTTCAGAGCTGTGATGGACCTCTCCGTCACAAAGAAGAGCGTTCTGTTCCATATGGCGGGACCTGATGTGATGGCAGCATCTGCAGGAGCCTTCCATACGATATCCTGTGTGGAGGCGTTGACGCAGTAGAGGGCAGGATCTCCGCCGGGGAAGTAGATCATCTCCCCCAATGCAGCAGGAGATGCGAACGGCGAGATGGATCCTGTGGACAGATTCCAGAGCTCCTCTCCATCGAGACTCAACGCATGGAGCGCGCCATCGGAGAAGCTCATGATGTATATCGTATCATTTTCGATGAGAGGAGAGGAGGCGACGCCCCAGTACTTCGGGTCTCGCTCTATGGTTCTGTTCCACAGAGTCTTTCCTGTTATGATATCAACACAGTAAACCTCACCGGTCAGCGAGCCTGTGAAGAGCCTGTCACCAAATACAGCTGGTGTAGATGCCCCGCCATTTCCGCCTATTGGGTTCACCCAGAGAACCGTTCCGTTTCTCACATCGATGCACGCAAGCCCGAGTTCTCCCCTGAACGTCATGTCAGGCCAGTTGGATACGAAGACCCTGCCTCCTGAGACGACTGCCGACCCTCCTATGTACCCGTGTCCTGTGAGGCTCGTGCTCCAAAGTACATCAGGAGAATCAGGGCCCGAACCGCTCACGTTACCTGTCCTCTGGTTATCACCGTGGAACGTCACAAAGTCCGCGCTCGCATGCGGAATCAGTATCATGAGCAGGAGGAGCCCGAAATTAACGATGAGGAGCAGATGTTTGGTCTTTAAATGTATCATAAACAAGTTCCCTCCTTCTGGCAGCTTCGAGAATCACCAAATGCGTATACCCTCCCATCTCCGATGGTGAAGACCATGCCGCAAGCGACTGCAGGCGAGGATCCGCCTGCCGGGTAGCTCCAGACGACCTCTCCTGTTGTGGCATCCAGGGCAAATATGCCATCGTAATCCATGAAATCAGCCCTGCCAACAAAAACAAGGCCGTCAGCACATGCAGGAGAGCACCTCCAGTCGCCGATCCCCATCTCCGAAGCTGTTCTCCATACCAGCTCGCCAGTTTGTGCATCGAAGCAGTATGTGTGCAGCTTGCTGAAGCCCTCACAGCCACCACAGACGTATACCCTATTATCGGCAAATGCAGGGGTTGAATCTGTTGGACTTATCTGCGCACTCCAGAGTACGGATCCATTCTCCAGAGATAAAGCGAGAAGATCACCATCACCGTCGAAGTTGTAGGTCGCAATGTAAACCACCTCATCATTTAGCATAGCTGAGCCACATGGGGAGTTCTCTGTGCTAAGATTCCAGATCTCTGTGCCGTTATTCAGATGGACACAGTAGATCCTCCCGCCAAGCCCCCACTCCCAGCTGCCAAACACCACTCTATTTGAATCGATCGCAGGGGTTGATTGTGCATTCCCTTCAACTGTAACGTTCCAGATCTCTCTGCCCGTATACTCATCAAGACAGTAGTAGTGATGTCCATCCCAGTCGCTCACTATGACCTTTCCCTCAGCAATTGCCGGGCTGCCATCGATGGCGAACCTGCCTGTTGGTGGTGTATGGCTCCAGATCTCCTTTCCATCTGAAGCATTAAGGCAGTATGTCCTGTCTGATGTGAAGAAGACCTTTCCATTATGATACACCGGAGTGAAACCGAACGCGTAATCCCCTGCTGACTTGAACGGATACTCCCAGAGCACCCTGCCAGATCCCTGATCAAGGCAGACCAGCCTGTCAACACAGTTTACGAAAACCCTCCCCATGGCCACCGAGACAGAAGAGCCTGGTTGAGCCCCGATATCTTCACTTATCCATGCAGTGGTGTTGTCTCTGGGAGCCCGGGATCCTGTGAGCCCTCTATGCTGCGCATCATAATGGAACTGCGGCCATTCATCATCTCCCAGACAGTAAAGCTTCCCATGATGCTGATCTCCCTCAGTTCCGAAGTACAGCCGACCTTTATATACGGCCACGCCTCCCAGGATGTAGCCATTATCCGGTGGGTTGAACCTCCAGAGGAGCTCTCCATTGTTCCCCACATCCTCAATGCAATAAACAGAACCATCTGTCTGTGCTGTGGTGAAGAGGATACGCGGTTTATCGTAAGCCGTCGAGACCACTGGAGATGCTTTAACACCTGCCTCCACAGGATATCTCCATATCACCTCACCGTTGCTATCATTGATGCACACCAGGGCCCCGGGATGTCCGTGCTCTCCCACCCCGAGATATACTCTGCCTCCAAAGATCGCTGGAGTCGATGTGCTGAATCCAACAGGCACGCTCCAGCCGTGGTCTTTGAACCTTCCTGTCTCATTGTCAAATGCTATTTTCCATGCATAACCCTCATCGGCTGAGGCTTCGGAGGTCGTGTAGATCCATCCGTTATTGCATGCTACTGACGCTCTGATCCGGCCCGGATTTTCCTGAGAGAAACTGAGTCTTGTGCTGTCATTGAGCCTCAAAACATCTGCGACTTCTCCAGTCAGCCGGTTCAAGCTTAAAAGGATGCCATCATTCTGTCCCACCACAACATAATCGTCGAGAATGCAGGATCCGCACCACTGATAGCCTTTTGTCTCCGATGTGTAGTTCCAGCATTCTGTGCCATTATCGAATATGCAAAAGAATTTCTTTTCTGAAGTTCCATATGCGCTGCTCTCTCCAAGGTACACTCGCGAAGCTCCATACGTCAGAGGAGCTTCAAATCTCTTATCTGTCAGTGAGCAATTCCATAGTTTAATTCCCGTCATGCGATCAAAAGCTGCGAGATTTCCGGAATCGGTCGCGGCAAATATCTTCCCTCCGCCACAGGCTGGCGTTGAGGTCTGGAAAACCCAGCCATCGAGATGTGAGGTCCACATGGCCTTGCCCGTATCCGCATCAAATGCGTAAAGTGTGCCATTGCCTGCGATGACGTATACTGCTCCATCACATATCACCGGTGTAACATCAACCCTCTGTATATCTGCAGACCACAAGATCACAGGATTCTCAGGAACCTTTTCAGAAATCACTCCAGAGTTGAAACTGTCCTGCTGGTACTGCGGCCAGTCTGATATGCCAACATCGCAGAAGAAGGCAAAGATGGATGAAATCAAGATTAATACAAGCAAATATATTTCATATCTTTCCTGAATTATATCGCGAATATCTTTCACATGTAATGATCCGTCCTCCTTCATCACAATCACCATATGTGCATATTTCATGAGTGGCTTGTAGTGATGCATGATGCCAGCTGACGCATCAGCATCACATCCAAACATCTTGTTTTAATGAAAATTTAATTTACTTAAAGTTTTTGGACTTAACACAGGTTCATCTGAACAGTACCGACATTACAACCCCGGCCGATTGGTAGTTATCACTGGTGGCATGGTTTTTCCAGCAAGAGCAATAATCGCATTTGCAGTCCACTCAAATGACATTCCCTCGACATCATCCTTCCACCATATGGATCCGTCATCCTTCTGAAGGCTCTTGAGGTGGTCGATGGGGTTTGAGCCACCGATGCACCACTTTCTCGGGTCCTCACCAGCGGCATTCAGTGCCATTATCGCCCAGCCATCACTGGCAGCATTCGATCCGAGAAGAGAGAAGCCACCATCTTCATTCTGCTCAGAGCGCAGATACTGAAGGCCGTTTTGGATTGTGGTTGAGTTCTTCTCCTCGCCTGCAGCCAGAAGCGTGCACAGAACTAAAGCGGTCGTATCCACATCTGCCACATCACCGCCATTCCATGCCCATCCACCGGATGATGTTTGCAGACCCTTCAGATGATTTATTGATGCATCCAGGCTGCTAAAATTGCCTGATGAGATGAGGCCCAGTATCACCCAGCAGTCATCCCAGATGTAGTTCTTCTTCCCGATCTCACCACGGGGACCAAAGTAGCTCCTGAGAAGCTCAACATAGTTGCTTCCATTCACATCATGAGGATTCAGGCCCGCGGAGACAAGAGCCACAACATAGCGGCCGTATTGAGCCTCGACATTTGTCATATTATCGATGGCTTCGTGATTCTCGACCAGATAGCTCAGCGGGCTGTTATTTCCACGAACATGCTTTCCAGGGTCATCGCCTAAAGCTGCAAGGGCGATAGTCGCTATAGCAGTCGATTTGATACCGCTCACCGCTCCAGGTTCTGATCCGAAACCTCCATCATCATTCTGGCACGAGAGTATATATTCCAAAGCAAGCTTGACAGCGGTGTCATTCCCGAAGAGCAGCGCATTCTCGTACAGGTTTGATGCATTTTGCGCCTGTGATACGAGCACCAACATAAAAATTATGCCGATAAATTTTTTGGCGTATCTAACATTTACATCACCACAAAGTACCGTATATCAGATGTTTCTGCGACAGAAGCAACTGTATGCACTGTTTTTCGATATCTCTATGCTTGTGTTTGCCAACCCTCCTGTGCAGCACGGAAGCAGCTCATACTCCATAGATTCGTTCTCATCGCTATCATTTCCTGTGCTGCTGGTAGTGTTGACTATTGGAAATGTTCCCCGCTCCATGATACTGAATCTGCCAATGTACTGGTCGAGAATCTCCTCGCTTGCAAACCGTCTCCTGCTCAAAAACGCATCCTTCTCTGTGCTCCATCCATGAAGAAATGCCTCCCCCTCAAAGTCGGATCGCAAGGAGAAGTTGATCTTCTCACTGTTGTTGTAAAAGCCTTCTCGCTTGATGGTCTCCAGATTGTAGTAGTTCTCCTCGAAGGCAGCAGCTGCTCTGTAGTTCATGTGGCTGATGCGCTCTCCGTATCGTGATGCATAGTTCAACCTCCTGGACAGCAGCTGCTGCGAGGTTGGCTCATATTTCATCTCGGCAGATGTATTGATATCGATACCACCTGGCCTCTGCCGTACAGTTCGCTCAGAATGGTATTTCCCTGAACCCTTTTGCCGGTTTGCGCTTGAGACCTGCGGATACGCCCCGCTGGGAACCGCAAAATAGCTTCTGCATGAAGAGAATCCCGTACCAGTGACTGTGGAGTATTCGTCGTATTCTATGTTTGCGACTCTTCCAACACCTTCACCGGTGATGCTGCATATGTACGGTCCACCAATTCCGCACTGTATGTAGGGGAGTCCGTAGAAGTAGTAGGTGGCGATATATCCGGGTTTCTCTGCAGCTACGCAAAAGTACGCATCCGTCTCCAGCACGATATCATCCGTATAGCCGTCACTGCCTGTGTGGAATGTCATGTTGCCAACGATGACCTCGGCTCCAGCGGATGGGCGATCATATCCGCCCCAAGAATACGCAGATTTCTCCATGACTTTTATTCTGAATGGCTGACCCTTTGCCACCGCACTCGGAACACCGACAAGATACAGATAGCCTGCCAGATGGCTTTCGCTATTCGGGCCGATGAATTGAAGCTGATCGCCATCACTTAAGTAGTAGCTGCTCACCCCTACGCTCGATTCCGCTCCATTAACGTAAAATGCAGGCCCCCATGCACCATTGCATCCTGCGATGCTGGTCAGAAAGTACCACCATCCAGAATCGTAGCCGGTGTATGCCACCCCACTGGCCTTGATCGCATCCAGTGCTGTTGGATTGGGCTTGTCCAAGGTTACAGCATTATCATAAACTACACCACCATTGCAGAAGACCGTGAGCTGAACGGTGACGGCCGCACATGAAACCGTGATAAGAAGCAACATTGCTACGAGTGTTATGGCGAATTTCATCCCAATTCCTCAAATAATTTTTACTTATCTAATTTTTATTTGATCAACTTTACTTGATTTTATTTAAAATTTTTGGCTTAATGCCAGCGCAGTATGAATACAAGTGCTCTTAGATAACCTTCCAGCAATGGCACCGGCTTTGCTGCTCTTTCCTTACAATGTGTGCTTCAAGCAACCAGATCGCACGACTTCCATAAGCAGAAGAGCGCTCTCGAAATATCCAACAGCCCTCGAGAGGTCGTTCAATGTACTCGGAGTTATTCCATCATCGCATTGTTGATGCATTCTGTGACGGCTTGAAGCAGATCAGCAGAAAGGAATATTAAAGATGCATCCTCACTCCGCATCATGATCAGGGGCAGAGCATGGGTCTTCGGGGATGATGTTGATACAGATGTCATAATTCCAGGAAAGTACCTCAGGACAAAGGACCTGCGTGAGCTTGCGGAGCATGTCATGGAGGGCCTGGATCCGTCGTTCTCGTCCAAGGTCCAGCCGGGGGATATCATAGTGGCGGGCAAGAACTTCGGCTGTGGCTCCTCCAGGGAGCAGGCCCCGCTTGCCCTGAAGCTCGCAGGAGTATCATGCATCGTCGCCAGATCCTTCGCCAGGATATTTTACAGGAACGCCATAAACATCGGTCTTCCACTCATCGAGGCAGATGTCGTGTGCGATCCGGGGGAGATCGTCGAGGTCGATCTCTCAAAGGGAAAGGTCACTGTCGGCGGAAGGGAGTACACCGGCAGAAAGCTTCCGGACTTTCTGATGGAGATACTGAACGATGGAGGGCTCGTGGCCCACAGGAGAAAGCAGAGGGGGCTGGTCTGATTTGATCTTCCCTGAGGACTACAAGCAGATAGGAATCTCCAGAGAGCCAAGGCGTGGCGATCCCGTTTACTTTGCCACAAGGTACCTGATATCATACGAGGGAAGCAGCACATGCATTTACAGGGTCGAGAGCGATGGCGAGGGTTTCATGAGGAGAGCCAGAGACGTAGAGCTCATCTCCAGCGGCGACGAGATCGTGGAGTATCCGGAGATCGTGAACACGAGAAACCGGGCTCGTCTCATAAGACTCGCGATGGATCTCTGCAGGGGAAGTGTAAATACAGTCATCTTCAGAGGCCCGGATGAGCATGTGACCTTCGTTCACGATCCCGATCCCGGGGCGATAACTGAGATAGAGATCCTGGATGTCAAGCCCCCTGAGCCGCCGTGGCTTGTTTACGTCATTGAAAAGCTCGAGGAATGCGGTGTCATAGGTGATCTGACGATGAGCTTCAGGCCCAGAGTTCTCGACCTCAGGAGCTTCAGGGAGGATGATGTCTACTTTCCGTGCAGAGCATCCGGCCTTGGAAGATCCCTCGATGCGGACAGGGTCACATCGCCGGTGCCGAAGATCGTGGGATGCGAGGTATCCAGGGAGATATTCAGGGCTGTCTACGGCGAGAGGGAGCACATCTTCACCAACATATGCCCTGTGAGCGGGGATCTTCTGGTGCCTGAAGGCCCGTTCATCACAAGGTGCTGCAGATCCGAGCGGAGGGGTCTGATCAGATTGCACGGGCATCCTGGGGTCGTGGTTCACTGGGGCGATGGGCCGCATCAGATAGAGCAGGCGCTGAGAATGCTGGCCGGATCACTCAAGGAGAGCCGGAGATGAAGAGAGTCGCTCTGGTGCCGGGCGACGGCATCGGTCCCGAGGTCATATCGAGCGCGGTTCGTGTCCTGAATGAAACCGGATTCGACGTGGAGCTCGTGGAGTTCGATATAGGCTACAGCAGATGGAAACGCGATGGAAAGGCCATAACAGATGATGATGTCGAGGGTATGAAGGACTGCGACTGCATACTCTTTGGGGCGATCACGACTCCTCCGGATCCTGATTACAGGAGCGTTCTCATAAGAATCAGAAAGGAGCTGGATCTGTATGCGAACATACGGCCTCTGCGTTCCGAAAGAATCGATGCGATCATTGTGAGGGAGAACACGGAAGGACTCTATTCAGGTCTGGAGGTGCTCGGCGATGAGGAGGCCAGGACGGTGCGTGTCATAACTAGACGTGGGAGCCAGAGGATAGCGGAGGTGGCATGCAGGATCGCATCGGAGCGGAGGCATCTCACGGTAATACACAAGGCGAACGTCCTGAAGAGCGATGTCTTGTTTTTAAAGACGTGCAGGGAGGTCGCCGAACGGCATGGAATCAGGTATGAGGAGATGCTCGTTGATGCTGCCGCGTACAACATGGTCATCAGGCCTGAGAGGTTCGATGTGATGGTGACGACCAACCTCTTCGGGGACATTCTCAGCGACGAGGGCGCGGGCATCGTCGGCAGCCTCGGGCTCTGCGCCAGCGCGAACCTGGGGGACCGCTGGGCGCTCTTCGAGCCGATACACGGTAGCGCGCCGGACATCGCGGGCAAGGGCATCGCAAACCCTGTGGGAGCCATACGGAGCGCTGCGATGATGCTCGAGTGGTTTGGCGAAAAAGAGAGGGCGCGGTTGATAGAGCAGGCTGTGAACAGCACCCTCTCCAGAGGGATTACAACCCCGGATCTCGGCGGCCGCTGCACAACATCTGAGTTCACAGATGCAGTCATCAGCGAGATAAGGCATGAGCTGAGGCGCGGAGACCAGGTTGACCTCTGATGGCAGCAGACACAGTGTCTCAGTCGTCTCTCATTTTGCCTTGAGCTGCGTGGGAACATATTCTGGTCTATGTGGCTCAAACTGTCGGGAGGCGAGATTCCTCCTAGGCAATCGACTTCGCCTCGCTTCTCCATCGGTCCGCTGAATCAGGGTGGATGGGTCTTTGTCATCATGTTCCCAGCAGGCCGATATGTCTCTATGGATCCTCCGGAATCCTTCAGAACCGCTGCATGGAGGGATAAGTTCATATCCCAGAATTCTTCCAGGAATACCAGAAGAATACCAGGGGAACACCATGCCTAAGGTCACTGTTGAGATACCGCAGCACATCATAGATGATGTGAACAGGCACGTGGGCGATGGAAAGAAGTTTGTGAGCTTTTCCGATGCGGTGCGCACAGCTCTCAGAAAGATGCTCGATCAGCTCGATGAGATCGACAGGATGCGGGGACGCCTCGAATGAACATAGGCATATCTATGGAGTTCGATGCGGCTCACCACCTCCCCATGCATGAGGGCAGATGCTCCCGCATTCACGGCCACACGTACAGGGTAGAGGTGGTTCTGCAGGGGAATCCAGGAGATGATGGCATGATCGTAGATTTTTACGTGCTGAAAAAGATCGTGAGCAGGGTGATCCAAGAGCTCGATCATAACGATCTCAACAGCGTTCTGCAGAACCCGACGGCTGAGATGATAGCATCCCACATACACAGAAGGCTGCGCGAGGAGCTGAACATTAGCGGTGTATCTGAGAGGGCCTCGCTGATCTCAGTCAGGCTCTGGGAGGGGCGTGACAAGTGGGTGATGGTGGATGAGTAAAGCTGTGTGTCTCTGCTCCGGCGGCCTGGACTCGACCGTCGCCGCGACGATCGCGCGCAGATCCGGCATGGATGTGTATCTCATACACGTGAGTTATGGCCAGCAGGCGGAGCTGAGGGAGATAGAAGCGGTCAGGAGGATCGCAGGTGCGATCGGCGCATCCGATCTGATGCTCTCCACACTGGATCTCTTCAGGGGCCTCTCGGCGCTGACGACACCATGCGCCAGAATACCGCAGGGAGTGGAGGTCTCGCTAGATTCTTATTCCACACCGCCGACGTGGGTTTACTGCCGGAACACCGTGCTGCTCTCGATGGCTGCCGCATACGCTGAATATCTGGGAGCTGAGAGCATCTACGTCGGGTTCAACGCAGAGGAAGCGATGTCGTATCCTGATAACAGGCCCGAGTTCGTGGAGCGCTTCAACGCGCTTCTTGAAAGAGCGGTTGCGTCCTTCAGCCGGCCGCCGAAGGTTGTGGCGCCGCTTGTGGATATGAGAAAGAATGAGATCGTGCGTCTCGGCACCGAGATAAAAGCCCCTCTGGAGCTCACCTGGTCCTGCTATCTCGATGGGGAGATCCACTGCGGCACATGTGAGTCATGCCAGCACCGCAGGAGAGGGTTCGTGGAGGCTGGGGTTCCTGACCCGACAGAGTATCTGCATTGAGGGGTATGTGGGAGAGATCTTCACCAGCCTCCAGGGTGAAGGGCCTCTCCTCGGGCGAAGACAGGTTTTCGTGAGGCTCTCCGGCTGCTCACTGGGATGCAGCTACTGCGATACCAGGGCGTATCTGAGGCGCACGGAGAAGTGCAGGCTCGAGACAGCTCCGGGCTCGCGCACGTTCGTCGATCTCCGGAACCCCCTCAGGGTGGATATGGTAACAGAGTGCGTGAAGCTCCATGCATCTCCAGAGGTCCACAGCGTATCGGTAACCGGCGGGGAGCCGCTGGAGCAGCCCGGGTTCACGGAAGGTCTCGCAGGAGAGCTGAAGGGCCTTGGTATGAGGGTCTACCTGGAGACGAACGGCTTCTCATTAGATCTCTTCTCCCGCATATCGAAGCACATCGATATCGCAGCGATTGATGTGAAGATGCCCGGCACGGTTCGATGCAGCAGAGATCTATGCGATCGTCTTGTAGAGAACGAGCTCGCATGCTTGGAGAGATCCTCTGAATTGGGGATATACACGATAGCAAAGGTGGTGGTGCAGCAGGAGACCGAGGAGCATGACCTCGAGCGCATCTGCTGTGAGATGCCATCTGTGGACGCCATCGTGATACAGCCGGTCTCCGGTCAGATCATGAGCGAGCTCAAGCTTCTGGCGCTCCACAGCATCGCAGCCAGGCACATCGGAGCGGAGAGGGCTATGGTGATCCCACAGATGCACAGGGCACTAGGCATGATGTGAAAAGCGAGCCGCCAGGCTCCAAAGTGCACATAAATGGCGCAAGCCAGAGGCAAGCCAGAGATGTGACGCTCAGCAAATTATCTCCCAGGACCATCTGCATGATGCGATTTCAGCGCATCATGCCACCGCTCGAGTCCAGAGCGCTTCCGCCGACGTCCTCTGCTGCCTTCTTCTCGCGCTCCTCCTTGCTGAGGGGCTTGTACATCTTCCTGTACTTCTCCCCTCTCTCGTCCCTCCTCCACTCCTCAAGCTTTCTGTCCAGGGCCTCGAACATGTACTTCTCGGCCTGCTTGATCGTATCGAGATCGCCACGCAGCACGAGTATCTCCCGCTCGTCGACCTCCCCGATCACATCGACCCTGGCGCGCCTCTTCACGAGATCGACCTCGAACTTCTCCACGAGCTCCCTTATGACGCTCACGGGTATGCCCGGGGGTATGGCGAGATCGTAAAGCCCCTCCAGCTCCTTCTTACCGCTCTCCATTGCAAAGACCTCAAGTCAAGTTGAGAATCGGGGGATTTAAGATTGTCGAGATGGCTTGGCGAGTCTCCTGTGAGATCTTCCAGCCAGGCATGTCGACCTGCGCTTTCGGAAAGATGTGGTTTAACAAGTTCGGCGGGATACGGCTGGGGGATCGGAGCTATCCTGTTGTTGTGAGGCATATATGCCTGAAAAGGGAGCGGTTTGGGTGTGCTGGCGAGCTTCATGCGTACAGGTTTGTCACTCAATGGCTGGCTCTCAATCAGGAGAACTACGGGCGTTATGCGGATGCGGCTTCCTGGGATGAGAGGAGGGCGCTTCTGAGAAGGATCCTGGTTGGGAACATACTCTCTGCTGCGAATCTTGATCTTGGAAGGTTGAGAGACGCGATCTGCACCTTAAAGGGTGTGATGGTTACAGGCATAAGATATGAGTTTCTGGCTAACTTTCACATTCCGGATCTGATGGGTCTGGGGAAGTATGTTTCAAAAGGCTTTGGAGGGGTTGTGAACGGCAGGCGAAGAGAGCATGATAGAGCAGGGGGTGACAGAGCGGAATGAATTTATAAAGGGTTCGATAAATTCCACTCATGCCAGATACCCCCCTGAAAAGGAGCTATCCGAGGGGAGATCTGCCAAAAAGGACGAAAAATCCCCGCTGTCGAAGAGCGAGTTCCAGGAAAACAAGGATTGAAACTTATTTTCGCAGCGGAAATTAGCGACCCTTGCGGGAGTCGAAGAGCGAGTTCCAGGAAAACAAGGATTGAAACTATTCCAGTCTGCTATGGGGGCTATAATCTGAGCTAGTCGAAGAGCGAGTTCCAGGAAAACAAGGATTGAAACTAGTTCTGAACACTTCGATGCACGCGATCAGGCCCTCGTCGAAGAGCGAGTTCCAGGAAAACAA
>NZ_JASFYM010000021.1 GCF_030055635.1 Methanothrix sp.
CCATCTCAACAAGCTTGTCTCTGAGAAGCATGATGGTCCATCTTGATCTGCCTTCTGGCGGATCGGAGCACGCAAGAAGCGTCAGCTCTGCTTCAGCCCGACCATCTATCTTGGGTGGCGCTCCACTACGCGGCTTCTCGTTCAGCGCGCAATCAAGACCACCCTTCCAGTACCTGTCACGTGTATTACGCACCGTACCCCTGCAAACCTTCAACACATCCACTATCTCTTTGTCGCTCCAACCCTCATCAGCAAGAAGCAGTATCCTCGCACGCGTCAGACTCCTCGCAGAGGCTTTACCCTTCCTGATGAAGCTCTCAAGCTCCTCCCGTTCGCCTTCTTTCAGACTCACTTCATGCAGTCTCTTTCTGCCCATAGTCTGGGTAGATCAACGTAATGGTTAAAATATTTTGTTATAGAGCACTAGAGATGCAATTAAAATTTGTCTGAGTCTGCCTCGCATATTATCACCATGTTATGTGTAGTCGATTTGACATATAAATATTTCTTTAAGACTTTCCCGAAAACAGAAAAACAATTTTTCTGTAGTTTCTACTAACAGAGCAGCATCTATATAAGTATGCTGCAAAATTAGGATGGGTGACCAATATGCGGAAAAAGATTGCGTTTTCGGCTTTGTTCTGCGCTGCGGTTCTCCTTTTCTCGGGAGTTGTCGCTGCGGAGACCAAAATGCTATGGTCGTACAGCGGAAAGAGCTTAAACGACACAACTGTGAGACCCGTAATGCTTGGTCCGGGTGGTATGGGTGAGATGGTAAAGTTCACGGCACCAAGTCAAAATTGGAAGATAAAGGAGGTGCATATTCCAGGAACTGATGGATGGAATGAGACCGAAAATACACTCCCCCCCAGCGAGACGATATCCCTCGAGATCAGAGATAAGGATCTCAATCTTATACACCACTGGTCTGATGTGCAAATTGATTACTTTACATTTCCCACGGGATTTGGCGTAGCTGTAATAGAAGTTCCATCGATTACAGTCAATGGCGACTTCTATGTCATATTCTATGACCGAGGAGCTGTTTTAACACTTGCAGAACTTGAAAATGTAAATGGGAACTCGTTTATATACAACAGAGTCACAAAAGAATATGTTAACGCCCAACTCATAAGAGATAACCAGACGATTCCAGTGAACTGGCTCATCGGTGTAGTAGGCGAGTGATCTCGCCCATTCAATTTTTGATCCGAAACCATGTTATATCCGCACCTCCAACCCTGGAGGCGATGCTCTTCGAGAGAAAGGTGGCAGTTGTGAGCTTCCCGGGGATAGGCAGCGTCGGGAAGGTCGCGGTCGATTACCTGATAAGCTATACGAATTCCAGAATGATCATGACGCTGCCCTTCAGCGGCTTCCCTCCACAGGTCCTGATACAGGAAGGGGTTGCCAGGCTCTTCACGCTCGACGTCTTCTCCCCGGAGGGGAGAGACGATATCATTCTGCTCACATCAGATGCCCAGCCGCTTGAGGTCCTGGGGATGAACAGGCTCGCTGGCGAGGTTCTCAGAGAGCTCAGGGAGATGGGGGTGAGGGATGTCGTGACGCTCGCAGCATATGTGGGGGCTGTTCATGAGAACGTTGTGGGTACCGCCACAGATGCTGCTGCGGTGGAGCTCCTGAAAAACGCGGGCATAGCTGTGATGCCCAGCAGCATAATAGGCGGGATGAATGGGATCGTAGCTGGCATGGCCCCGCTCTACGGCCTCAGAGGATTCTGCATCCTCGGGACGACATCCGGGGACAGACTTGTGGATCTTAGAGCAGCTAGAAACCTGCTACTCTCGCTTAAAAACCTCCTCCAGATGGAGATAGACGTCTCACAGCTCGAGATCGAGGAGGAAGAAGAGGAAGAGGAGGCTCCGGAGGTAGAGGAGTGCGAGGATGAGGAGATGCTCTACAGGTAGGCCCTCGCGACAAGAGATCCCCGGCGAACCCTGTTAGCGCGTGCGACCGGCTCGCACTTCGCCCTGAGGATGTAGATCAGCCTGCCTTTCAGGGAGCCCTCAAACTCGCTGATCGTCTCGAAGTTGCCCATGCCCTTCGCGATCACCAGCCACTCAGGATCGAAAAGCAGTCTCCTAGCCTCAGGATTTATCCTGTCAAGATATATCCCAACCACACCGCCCGTGGGCACCATCTCCGCATCCGTCATCTCCCTCAGCTCATCAGCCGTCACATCATTCAGTATCGGCTCTGCCTTCGGGCCTATGACCACCCTCTTCCCCATACCCCTGAGCTTCTCTATCACAAAGAGATCGAAGACGACCTCTCCAGCATTGTCTGTCAGGTAAAATATCTTCGAGGACCCGGCCAGGAGCTTCTTCAGGGCATCCAGATCCCCAGCCAGATCCTCTCTCAGGGTCTCCTCGAAGACTGATGAGAATGATCTGTTATCGAACTCGTGACCCCTCACCCCGAACTCCATCGAGTTCGCGGCTGCCGCGATTCTGACAAGAGCCTCCATCTTATCCTCGTTCTCATCGTAGAACCTCACAGCAACAGGAAGAAGAGCACGGGCGACCGCGTTGCTCTCCTCCTTCAGTCGCCTGTACGGATCCGCGACGCCACTCACCCTCTTGATTATGAGCTCGCGCTCTGTTCCAACAATGGCAGGCACATCCCCTTTGTGCGAGGCCATGAAATCCAGGAGTTCGTGGATCGCAGCAAGGCTGAGATCCTCCGGCAGTGAGAGGAGCTCGCACTCGAATCCGGCCCTCTCCAGGATGCATATGTAGCAGCTCGACGCCATCCTCAATACGGCCACCGTCCAGCCAGAACAGCGATCACATCCGGAATTGCGCGGCGCGCCACATCCGGGTTCGAGCCGCCGCTGAGCACGAACACCAGCGGTTTGCCATCGACCGCCTTTTTGATCATGCTCGCCATCTTCGGATACGCATTCAGCGTGAGGTCGAATCCGCCGTAGTCATCTGTATGGGAATCATGCCCGAAGATCACAAAGCACACCTGGTAATCAAAACCCTCTGTGAGCTTCAGCGCGTTCTCCAGCTCCCTCAAAAACGTCTCGTCGTTCGCATTCCATCCTATTCCAAAATCGTAGTTGTTCCTCTCGCGATCGAACTCCTTCTGCGATCCGGAGTGGAAGTTTATGTGAAACACATCCGGATCGTTCCCGAAGAAGTCTCTGGTTCCGTCTCCGAAATGCGGGTCCACATCTATTATCAGAAACCGCTTGAGGCCCATCTTGCGGAGCTTGAGTATCGTTATCGCGACATCGTTGAAGTAGCAGAACCCCCAGCAGCTTCCCCTGGATGCGTGATGGCCTGCTGTTCCCGTGTAGGCGAATGCGGACTCCGCCTTTCCTGAGACCACCAATTCAGATGCCATCAGGACGCTTCCCGCGGATAGCAGAGCGACGTTCCAGTGCGGGTCATGCCTCATGTTGCGCATGTGGTTCTCTGTGTGCGCCTCGGCCACGAGCTCCACCGGCGCTGGCTGGGGTCTGAATACCTGAACATCAACGCCATCCACAAGCCCGGAGCTCATGAGGGCGTCGAAGGATGGCCTGATCCTGTCCTTCAGCACAGAGTATCCGTGCACTGGAAAATCCTCGTGGTAAACAACAGCTACCTTCATCTTCTCCATGTGAATCCCTCCGCTTTTTGTTGTCCTATAGGCAGCGGTCAAGCTGAGCGCTCCGGTAAACGCCAGCGACCAGCCTGCACTATCCTTCATATCGTTCTCGGGTACCTCTCGATCGGATACCTCTCGAGCAGCATGCCCTCCACGACTATCGGCGGCTGCTCCAGCGCGTCCCTCATCGAGCACATCTTCACCGCGCACTCAAGCTCCCAGTCGGTGCTGGAGCATATCGTCAGGAGCGGCTCGCCCTTCTTCACGATCTCCCCCATCTTCTTGTGTATTATCACTCCCGCCTTCTTGTCAGCGGGCGCGCCCGCGGCTCTTGCGATCTCTATGATTCTCTTATTGTAGAATGCGACCACGTATCCGTTCGTCGGGGAGAGTATCTGCTTCTGATGCTCTCCGATCTGGATGTCCTCACTCCTTATCTTCGGATCCCCGCCCTGAGCCTCGATGATCTCCATGAGCTTCCTGTGGGCCTTTCCGCTCGTCAGTATCTCCTCCGCGGCCCTGTACCCATCGCCCCTGGCCGCGACCCCTCCCATCTCCAGGAGTATGCCTGCGAGGGCAAGGCTCTTCTCTCTCAGACTGTTCGGCCCCTCGCCCGTCTCCAGCATCCTTAAAGCCTCCCTGACCTCGAGAGCCGGCCCCACTGTGCGACCGACTGGAGACCCGCCGAAGGTCATTGCGCACTCCACCCTGATCCCCAGCCGCTCTCCGAGGTCTGTGAGGTCCTTCGCGAGCGTCCTCGCTTTCTCCGGCGTCTCCAGCTTCGTTCCGGGGCCGGTGGGCATATCGACAACCACTGCATCAGCCCCGACTGCCCCCTTCTTCGCCATTATCGACGCGAGCATCTGGCTGTAGGGATCGATGGCGAGGGCATACTCTGCCTTTATCAACCTGTCGTCAGCTGGCGCTATGTTCGTGGCGCCGCCCCATGCGATAACCCCTCCGACGGTCTCGGTGATCTCCTTGATCTCATCGGCCGTGAACTCCACGGGCGCGAGCACCTCCATCAGATCCGCGGTCCCTCCGGCGCCCGTTATCGCTCTCGAGCTTGTCTTCGGTATGAGCAGGCCCGAGGCTGCGACGATCGGAACCACGAGCATCGATACCTTGTTCCCGGGAACCCCGCCTATGCTGTGCTTGTCCACAACAGGATGCTTATCGAAGTAAATCCTCTCGCCGGTCTCTATCATCGCCCTGGTGAGCCACTCCGTCTCCTGTGGATCCAGGTTATGGATGTACGATGCTGTGATGTATGCCGAGAGCTCGATCTCGCTCAGGTTGTTGTCGACAATATCTCTCACTATGCTCCTGATCTGGTCCTCGCTCAGCTTCTGTTTATCCATCAGCATCTTTATGTAAGATATCGAGGCAGGCCTGGGCGCCGGTGATATCTCCACGCTCTTCGCTTCCTTCAGATCCCTGAACGCCTCTGTGAATATGCCGACCTGACCCTGCCTAATCATCTGTCCGGTCACGTCAAGAATCGCGGTCAGTGATGCGCCTCTGGTTCTCACCCGAACCCTGTCTCCCGGGTTTAGGCCCATCGCTCTTGCATCTGCGATGTTGAGCATGACCTTGTACTGCCCGATCTCTATATCGAAAGGAACGACCTCGAACATTTCCACCACCTGTTCATCTGTTCACCCACACCCTCTGGACAGGCTCGACATGAGCGTCAGCGAGCGTATCCACTCGCCCTTAGCCTCCCTAGTCGTGCCGACAACCATCCTCAGGCCATTCGTGGTCTCCTCGATCACACCGGATGCCTCGATCATCTCCCCCTCGAATGCCTGGCCAGCGTATGTGTGGGAGTAGCAGAGTATCTCCCCGACCTCATGATCAAGCCTGAAAATACCCGGGCTGTCGAAGGCGTATCTCGCATCTGTCACCTCCGCGACTATTCTGCTTCTCCGGAGAGCTCTGCCTCTGGCTACCGGCTCGATCTCATCCCAGTCTCTTGTGAAGAGCAGATCGAAGTACGTGCCGTCTACCATCCCACGGTTGCCCTTGCGCATCTCATGCGCCACGAACTCATCGAAGGGGATCGAGGGCTTCCTCTTCATGTAGATCTTCATCCATGTTGCGCTATCCAGCTCCTGAATCGAGCCGCTGCGCTTTGCATCTGCTATGGCATCCCTCGCCCTCCACCAGGCGCTTCCATAGACAACCAGATCTATGTCTGATGAGCTGCTGTGAAGGCCCAGAAGCATTGATCCCGTGATCCCGATGCATCTCTCAGGGACGCCGTGCTCCTCCAGTATCTCAACGATCTTCCCTACCCTCTCATCCTCAGCTCTCACCCGTGGCAGCTCATCAGCCGGCCTGAAGAACCTCCTCACATCATCGAACGGTACCACATGAACATCCCTGACGTAATCAGGACGCCTCACCCTGAGAAAATCAAAAGCCTCATCGAAATCCAGCTTTCTGTATCTTGTACCCCCTGCGATCCTCTCCCCTGATTCATCCGGGATGTACCTAAGCAGGGATCTCACGCCATCTGGATGGAGATAATCCACAACCGAGAAGATCCATCCGTCCCTGCTCTCAAGAAAGTCCCTGATTCTGGCTCTCATCGCCCTATTACCTCTGCAACCCGATCCGCCATAGCGCCCACCCTCAGGATCCTCCTGGTGGATAGGTCCACAAGGGTGGATGGTATGGCGTATCTGCATCTCCCTCCGTCGATGAGCATGTCCACCCGAGATAAAATCTCCGGATCGATGGCCCGTGGATCCGATGGCGACTGGGCGCCGGTGATGTTTGCGCTTGTGGACGTGATCGGCCCGGTCATCTCGATGAGCCTGAGCGCGATCTCATGATCAGGGTACCTGATTCCGACAAGCTGAGACCCGGATGTGAGCATATCCGGGACGATCGATCTCTTACGCACAAGAAACGTCACAGGCCCGGGCAGAAGTCTTCTCATAATATCCAGATCCTCAGGCCGGACATCTGCCACCTCACAGAGCATCTCGAAGCTTGATACAGCTATGGATATCGGTTTATCGAGGGGGCGCCTCTTGATCGCGTAAACCCTTGCGATGCTCCTCTCATCAAGGGCGTTCGCCCCTATACCATAAACTGTCTCTGTGGGATACACCACAATTCCGCCTGAGAGTATGCATCTTGCAGCCTCGTCTACGCCTCCGATGATGACCATCGAGACATCATCTCTTCCTGATGTTTGCGATATCCCCTAGCGTCAGAACCTTCGATCCGCCCCTCGATTTGAGCCGCTCCTCGGTCGCCTCCTCGGTGAGCTTTATCCTGAGCTCCTTCTCCAGCTTCTTCCTCACGTCATCCTCGGGGACAAGCTCCTCGCGCTCGATCTTTCTCAGAAGGGATGCCTTCTCCTTTATCCTGAGAGCCAGATCCTCGAGAGAGAGATTCATGCTCTCCCTGGCATTTTTTATAATATTTCCATAATCCGGCACTACCTCCACAAAGTCTCTGAAGTGGTCGCGTGGCTTTGGCTTCTGCACGCGGAAGCTCCTCTCCACAGGCACGATCTTTCTCGGAACAGGAGACCATTTGTCCTCAGGCTTGCCGAAGCGAGCGCAGCTCTTGCATACCTCAAGAACCGAGCCGTCGATCACTATCCTCTCGGGAGAGCCAGAGATGTCTGCGCCGCAGATCTCACATTGCCTATCGCCCATCTCTCTCATCTCGGAAATCTTTTATAGCCCTCGGAGTTTAATAAGCTTTGGAGATGGGATGAACGAGCCTCAAAGTGGACCCGACTTCTCGAAGTACATCCTGGACAGGATGAAGCAGCTTGAGGAGCGCAACCTCGCCCTGAGGGAGCAGAAGGACCGCGCGGAGGGCGAGAAGCGGCTCATAGAGAACCAGAAGCTCAAGTACGAGCGCGAGGCCCGGAAGCTCCGCAGCGAGCTGGAGCGTCTGCGTGTCGGGCCCATGATCGTCGGCACTGTTGTGGAGGTCCTCGACGAGAGCAGGGTGATAGTGAAATCGAGCACAGGCCCGAGACTTGTCGTGAGCGTCTCACAGTTCATCGAGGAGGAGCTCCGGCCTGGCGTGCAGGTCGGCCTGAACCAGCAGACGTTCGCAGTGATGTGCGTGCTTCCATCGCCGCGCGATCCCATGGTCTTCGGCATGGAGGTCGAGGAGGTGCCTGATGTCACTTTTGACAGCATCGGCGGCCTCGACAGCCAGATCGCCGAGCTCAGGGAGATCGTGGAGCTTCCTCTCAAGAGACCGGATCTCTTCCAGGCGGTGGGGATCGAGCCGCCAAAGGGCGTTCTTCTCTATGGGCCCCCGGGCACTGGAAAGACCCTTCTCGCAAAGGCCGTGGCCAACAGCACAGAGGCGACCTTCCTGAGGGTGGTCGGGAGCGAGTTCGTCCAGAAGTACATTGGTGAGGGGGCCAGGCTTGTCCGGGAGCTCTTCGATCTCGCAAAGAGCAGGGCTCCTGCGATCATATTCATAGATGAGCTCGATGCGATAGGCTCCAGGCGGATCGATGGAGCGACAAGCGGCGACCGCGAGGTCCAGAGGACATTGATGCAGCTGCTTGCTGAGATGGACGGGTTCGATCCGCGCGGAGAGGTCAAGATAATAGGCGCAACCAACAGACCCGACATGCTCGATCCTGCCCTGCTGCGTCCCGGAAGGTTCGACAGGGCGATATACGTCCCTCTGCCCAACCGTGATGGCAGGTACGCGATTCTACTGATCCACACAAAGGGAATGAACCTCGGCCCTGATGTGGATCTGAAAAGCATAGCTGATCTCACAGAGAACGCGAGCGGAGCGGATCTGAAGGCGATAGTCACCGAGGCTGGAATGTCTGCAATACGCGAGGAGAGAACGCAGGTGCTCCAGAGGGACTTCGAGCGGGCGATCGCCAGGGTGCTTCAGGCGGATACGCATGGAACATGCGAGGAGCCGGATCTCCCGAACTACGCATGAGGTTCACCGCGTTCCTGCTGCGCCGAGCGATGTCATCCAGTGGGCGATATGAGTAAAGGAGCTGCAACGGTTCCTGAGGGAGTTGCTGTGTTGGATAAGTTATGAAAATCCGCGACGATTTCAGGAACGTGTGAAGAATAAATCGAAATCGATATCTTTAGACGTTATCCCGGGGGTTATCCAACACAGCAAGAGGGAGTTTAAACTATCGGCGTCAGGCAGATCCTGCTCCCGCCCTCGAAGCTCATATTGTAGAGCTCGGTGCGCGGGATCACGCCGTACATGCAGAGACCGCCGTTAAGCTCGTTTACGACGAAGTATGTGTCTGCGACGTGAATCGCCATGTTGATGCTCTCCTGGCCGGTCTTGACGACCAGGAGATTTATGTCGTTCGTCTCCTTCCACTGGTTGATCAGCCTGTTCGCTATGTTGAGAAGCTGCCTGTAGCCGAAGGCGAACTCCATCGCGTCCATTCCGATTATATTTAGAATTGGCCGGCCGCTGCGATCCCGCAGCTCATCCCATATGCCGAGCAGCTCTTTTCCCCAGGAAACAATATCGTCCCCCTGCGGCTGGACAACACGGACGTTCGTCGGCACGAAGATGTCCCTGGGGCTGAGCTGGTAACCTATCGAGGGGATTATGCATACAGCCCTCCCGTTCTTCAGAGCGTTTGAAGCAAGGGCAGTGAGTATGTGGTAGTAGCGCTTGCCAACCCCATGATTTATCTCAAGAACATTGCAAGACCCATACTTCAGACCGCCGGTTATCTCATCGAGCTGTGGAATTCCAGTAGATGCGCAATCCTCTGTCGGATCCGGTATTCTAATGTGATCTCCGCCGATCCTGACGTCAACCTCCTCAACGCATGGAGTGAAGCACTGGAACCTGCCGCCATGAAGCGTTGCTGTGAATGCGCGCTGTAGAATCTCGACACCACGTAGCTTCTCGAGCCTGATCTCGCGGGCGTATCTGGTCCTCATGCCGCTGTCCCGCAAAGCAGAAGATGGAGTTCCGGCGATCCTGAAGTGCTCCATGTAAACAACGCCGTCGACTATGTAGTCGAGCGGCATCAGATCCGCAGACTCGCTGACGAAGATGATGTGGATCCCCATGTCCCTCGCGAACTCGCATATGTTCTGCTCGAAGCTCTGCCGCTCTTTTATCATCGGAGAGACGTAGTTCATCAGCGCATCCCAGCTGTCAAAGACTATGATCGGGCTCTCCATATCCTCCACATCCTCGAAGAGGACGCGGAAGAAATCCAGGACTGTATCGTATGTCGGTATCCCTCCGGAGATGTCTCTCAGAGTCTGGAGAAGCTTTGATTGCGTTGCGTTAACGACATTTCTCGGCGGCACGATCTCCTTTATCCAGGGAAACGTCCTGTAGAGCCTGTCGGGATCGACACGCGTGGAGATGTACATCCCATTTCTCTTCTCGCACATCTCATTCAGTATCTCAAATGCGAGCGTGGTCTTGCCGGTTCCAGGCAGGCCTTTTATCAGGAGGGTCTGACCCTCGCCGATATCAAAAAACCTGTGTATCTCAGCGGGTATGCGCATGGGTTCCCTCCAACCACCACCCTCTTGTAGCAATCATCATATATATAGTATTACCATTTATGCGATTTTGGACCATCTCAGCACTTGCCCTCTATCGACTGTATCTGCTTGAGAAGCGCAGAGAGCTGATCAGCCCTGACCCTGAATGAGATGGAGACCATCCCGCTATCGTCTGGTGGCTTGACGGAGACAGATTCCACCTCACATGGCTCTATATCGCGCTTGCATATCTCCTTTTTGGGGGTCACAGCGCGCCAGAGCTTCGAGGGGCCGACTTCGACATACTCACACTTGCCCTCTGATCTGAGAACGGAGAGGTACTTTATGACCGTCGTCTTGCTCACCCCTGCCTGCCTGGCCACCTCTACCGTTGTCAGACCATCCTTGGATTCCTGAATCGCCTTGAGGATCCTCTCTTTATAGGACATCGCATCCACCATGATCGCGGCGAGCATCCAGTCATCTCGCTCCAGTCAAGCTCATAAATTTTCCTGTATGTAGTACGTACAAGAGACTGTATGGAGGAACAACTAGATAAAATTATTTAGTGAATGACTGGCATGCCATTGTGACACATCGGTTCGTGCGCTCCTCCTTGGGATCGCTCAGGCGTGTGACCTCCTCTCCGGCCTGAAGACCGGGTTTGCGCCCTGCCACTCCATCATCGAATCATAGCATTCAGTGCAGCATTGTTGTTAGATATGGAGGGGATGTGTGTTATCGAATACGGCCAGAGAAAACCTGCCACGAGCTCCTGATCAGAGCTTCTCCCACTTCTTCAGCTTTGCGACCTCTGAGAGCGTCCTTCCCCGTCTTATCTCCTCGAAGAGCCTGCTCTCGTTCTTCTCAACCTCCTTAGCCCTTCTTGCGATCTCATAGGCCCTCTCCTTCGGTATAACCACCACACCGCAGTCATCTCCTACAATGTAATCCCCTGGACGGACAACCTGCCCTCCGCAGACGATCTCCACGTTTATCTCGCCCATTCCCTTCGGCTCTCCCGCTGTGGGGGTTATGGCGCTGGCGAACACCGGATAATTGAGCCTGCGGATCTCGTCCACATCCCTGACAGCTCCATCGATCACAACTCCCTCGACACCCTTCTGCATGCAGCTCAGCGTCGCAAGTCCACCCCAGGGCGCAACATAGCGGCTGCCGTTGTAGATGACGATGACCTTTCCGGGGCCTGCTTCATCTATGGCCTCCACAGTCTTTGCCCAGTCGCCCTCGAATGTCTGGACTGTGATCGCAGTTCCTACGATTTTCGTCCCCGGAATTATCGGGAGTATGTCGCGCATCGCCCCCTTGCGGTGCATCGCATCGGTTATGTTCGGCGTTGAGACCTCCCTGAATATGGAGATCATCTCCTCCTCCAGGCTCCTCCGGGAGGTGCCAGCGCCCTCGACATGGTCTATAGCCTCTCTGATCCTGCGGGCGGAACCTGTGACATCCGCCGATCTTGTTATGTTGCCTCCGACTATCACTATAGATGCCCCGTAGAAGATCGCGTCCCTGCCGGAGTTCACATCTATGCCTCCGGCAGCAGCCACCGGAATGCTGACGACCTGGACAACCTCCCTGAGGAGATCGATGGTGCTCTTTCCAACCATCTGCTGATCTATGCCGACGTGCACGCAGATGTAGTCCACCCCGAGATCCTGAAGCTCCTTCGCGCGCTTCACCGGATCCGGCGTGGAGAGGAGATCGACCATTATCTCCACACCGTACTTCCTCGCGGCGCGGAGCGCGTCCTGAATCGTCGAATCATCGGATATCGCGAGCAGCGCCACGATATCTGCGCCGGCCTTCGCAGCCATCTCGACCTCCATGGCGCCTGTGTCTATGGTCTTCATGTCAGCAACAATCTTGGTTCCGGGAAGAGTGCGCCGGAGCTCGCGGACCGCATCCATCCCCTCGCTCTTGATCAGCGGAGTGCCTGCCTCGATCCAGTCCGCCCCGCCCGCTATCGCCTCTTTCGCTATCTCAACAGCCCGATCGATCTCGAGAAGATCCAGAGCAACCTGCAGAATCGGCCTGATATCCATCACCACCCTGATACCATTCCGGGAAGAGGGATATAAAGGGAGGTCTCAATGAGATGACATGAACCAGCTGGAGTTCGTGAAGCTTCATGGAAACGGGAACGACTTCATACTCATAGATGAGATGAACGGGAAGAGGATACCGGACGATGAGAAAAACGAAGCAGCCAGGATTCTCTGTCACCGCAACTTCGGCGTGGGCGGTGATGGTGTTATATTTCTGGTGCCCTCAGAAAAAGCGGACATCGGCATGCGTCTCCTCCAGCCAGATGGGTCTGAGGCTGAGATGTGCGGTAATGGCATACGCTGCCTCGCAAAGCACGCATGGGAGAGCGGATATGTGGGAGAGAGCTTCTCTGTTGAGACGCTGGCCGGCGTGATACCCATCCAGGTCAGGAGGGATCGTGGCGTGTTCTGGGCGAGGGTTGAGATGGGCGTCCCCAGATTCGAGCGCTCCGAGATACCCGCTGAGGGGGAGGGGGTGTTTATTAAGGTGCCAATTCACGGCTTCGAGGTGTCTGCCGTTAACACCGGCGTCCCGCACGCCGTGATATTCGTTGATAGTCTTGACCTTCCTGTAGAGCGACTGGCCCCGAAGATCAGACACAGCTCATGCTTCCCTGAGGGGGCGAACGTGAACTTTGTTAGACCCGGAGAGCATCTGGAAGTGAGAACGTTCGAGCGCGGGGTCGAGGCCGAGACGCTATCATGCGGCACAGGCTCTGTGGCCGCAGCTGCGGTCGCCCGGAGGCTCGGCCTTGTGGGTGACTCGGTCGAGGTCAGGACAAGGGGCGGGCCCCTGCTCATTTCGTTCGTGGGTGACAGGGCCTTCATGGAGGGGCCGGCTGTGACCGTGTGCAGGGGCGTCATCTCCAATGAGATACTGTAGATGCAGGAGCATATGGTCGACCGCTCAGGTGTGATTTTACATGAGGATGCACTTTATAGAGGAATCTCATACAAACTCTCATGGACAAGAAGAAGGTGCTCTTCGTATGCGTTCACAACTCCGCGAGATCTCAGATGGCGGAGGCTCTTCTCAGGGCGCTGAGAGGAGATAGGTACGAGGCGTACAGCGCGGGAACCGAGCCCACAGGGGTTGATCCGGATGCTGTGAGGGCGATGGCTGAGATAGGCATCGACATATCAGAGCAGCGATCGAAGGGGCTCGAGGGCCTGAGGGATGTTCATTTCGATACCATCGTAACACTCTGCGATGCTGGAGATTCCTGTCCTTTCATTCCAGGAGTTCACATGCACAGAGCCTTCCCGGACCCTGCAGGTGGCGGGATGAACGCCTTCAGGCGCGTGCGTGACGAGATAAAAAGATGGATCGAGGAGACGTTCTGAGAGGCTGGAGCTGCCCAAGATAATGGGCACACAGAACCAGGGCTCAGATTATGTTGATATACCGATCGATCTCCCACTGATGGACGTATGTGTTGTAGCTCCTCCACTCGAGGTTTCCGAGCCTGAGGAGATTGTTGACGACATGCTCTCCCAGGGCCTCTCTTATTACCTTGTCCTCCTCAAGGGCGACGAGCGCCTCATGCAGGTTTGACGGCAGCATCCTGACACCAAGCCTATCAAGCTCGGCCTCTGAGAGCTCGTAGAGGTTGACATCCATCGGATCTCCCGGATCTATTCCCCTGCGTATTCCATCCAGACCGGCTGCGAGTATCGCTGCAAACGCCAGGTACGGGTTGCATGATGGATCTGGAGACCTGAACTCTATGCGGGTCGAGAGACCCCTAGCTGCTGGAACTCTTATGAGAGACGATCTGTTCGGCCCGGACCAGCTGATGTACACGGGTGCCTCAAATCCGGAGACGAGACGCTTGTAGGAGTTTATCAGCGGGTTTGTTACCGCAGTCACAGCAGGAACGTGCTCTAGCAACCCACCCACAAAGTACCGCCCGAGGTCGCTGAGGTTGTAGGGCCTCTCGGGATCGAAGAACGCGTTCTCTCCCTTTCGGAAGAGGGAGATGTTGACGTGCATTCCCGATCCCGCCTGGCCGTATATCGGCTTGGGCATGAACGTCGCGCGCAGGTTGTTCTTCAGCGCGATCGTCTTTGTGACATACTTGAAGGTGACGACCTTGTCAGCGTTGCGGAGGGCATCATCATAAACGAAGTCTATCTCATGCTGGCCCCTTGCGACCTCATGATGCGCCGCCTCTACGGTGAACCCCATCTCTATGAGCACCCTCACGATCTCCCTCTTGACATCCTCTGCCAGATCCACAGGGCCGAGATCGAAGTAGCCGCCGAAGTCGTGTGGCCTTGTGCCTGATCCATTCTCCCTCTCGAAGAGGAAAAACTCCAGCTCCGGGCCGACGTTCATAGTGTAGCCCATCTTAGCAGCGACCTCGAGGTTTCTCTTGAGAACATACCTGGGATCCCCCTCGAAGGGAACACCTTTTGATGTGTAAACATCACATATGAGCCTGGCCTCGTTCGCCCCGCCCATGGATCTCCAGGGCAGTATGCAGAATGTGTCCAGATCCGGCTTCAACACCATATCAGATTCCTGGATCCTCGCGAAGCCCTCAATCGAGGATCCATCAAAAGATATGCCGGTCTTGAAAGCCTTCCCGAGCTGTGTGACGGGGATAGCAACATTCTTGACTATACCCTGTATATCTGTGAACTGCAGCCTTATGAACTCGACATTTCTGTCGCGTATTATCTCCAACAGCCTCTCCTGAGTCTGCAAATACAACACCACCATCGTGGCGCAATTTCTGAGCGTGAGATAAACCAGCGGCGCTCAGAGTCGCCTGATCTGTGGCATGATTGGGGGATGGCTTATAAATATTATCTGCACGCCTTTCCCGCTCGAGTTGGATGCAGATGGCTGGCGCAAGAATTCTTGTAGTCGATGCAGGAGGAAGGGGCAACGCGATTGCTCACGCCTTCGCAAGGAGCCCATCAGTTGAGAGGGTCTTCGTGGCTCCGGGAAACGCTGGGAGCAGTCTCTTGCAAAAATGCTCCCAGGCAGATGGATCCCAGATCAGGGGCATTGATGAAATGCTATCGTTTGCGGAGAGGAACAGGATCGATCTAACGTTCGTGGGCCCGGAGGGGTACCTCTCCGCGGGCATAGTGGATGCGTTTGAGGAGCGCGGGCTGGCTATAGTGGGCCCGGAGAGGCGTGCTGCTCTCCTTGAGGGCTCCAAATGCTGGACGAAGGATCTCCTCAGGGAGATCGGGGTGCCGGTGCCGCCCTACAGGAACTTCGATGATCCTGATGAGGCGAAGGAGTTCGTGAATCAGTTTTACGACAGCCACCCGGGGGAGAACCTCGTGGTGAAAGCGGACGGCCTCGCAGCTGGCAAGGGGTCTGTGGTCTGCTCCTCCAGAGAGGAGGCTTTATCCACAGTGAAGAGGATCATGGTCGATCCCAGGATCTTCGGGGACGCTGGAAATAAGATCGAGATCGAGAGGAGGCTCGAGGGAAGGGAGCTGATGTTCTTCGCCATCGCGGATGGCAAAAACATACTTCCGCTTGAGTCTGCGATGGACTACAAGCAGGCCTTTGCGCCTGATGAGACTGCAGCGATAAGGCTCTTCAACAGGCTCTCAGGGAATCCCAACCTCGATAACAACCCGAACACCGGCGGGATGGGCGGCTTCTCTCCGCATCCCTGGCTGGATGATGATCTCAGAGATGTGATCATGTCCAGGATAGCCAGGCCGACGATGCGCAGGGTCTACGATATGGGTTTGAGGTACAGGGGATTCATTTACTTCGGCCTGATGATCGTGGAGCGTGATGGGGTGAGAGAGCCTTACGTCCTGGAGATCAACGTCCGCCTCGGGGATCCTGAGGCCGAGGTGATCCTCCCCAGGCTCAGAACAGACATGTACGAGCTGTCACGCGCGGTTCTCGACCAAAGTCTCAACGAGATCGAGCTCGAGTGGAGCCCTGAGTACCATCTCGGCGTCTGCGCTGTGAGCGGCCGCGTTGTAAAGCCGCTCTCCAGCGGATCCGAGGAGCGGCCCGGGTATCCCGGAGCCCATTACACAAACATCCCGATAAGAGGCCTGGACACGGTTGATCCGGATGTTCTGGTGTACCACAACGGAACCGCGTTTGGTGATTCAGGAAAGATCTACACAACTGGCGGAAGGGTCCTGACCCTGGTCGCAAAGGGTGCATCGCTATCAGAGGCGAGATCGAAGGCATACGACAATATCAAGAGGATAAGGTTCAATGGGATGCGGTACCGCAGGGATATAGGTCTTGATTACCTGTGAGCAGTCCCCTGACGGACTTCTTGGCGATCTTAATCGCGGCTTTGGGCCATGGGATCAGTCGAAACGCATAATGAGATGGAGGTCCTGTGTTTGAGGCACGCGGTTGTGGAGAAAATATCATAGAGGATGGTCATTTCAGAAACAATGGAGACTGCCATGTACGTCCTTGGTATTGAGGGCACAGCCTGGAATCTGAGTGCAGCGATCGTGAACGAGGATGATGTGATCATAGAGAGGGCTGCAACATACACGCCTGCAAGGGGTGGCATCCATCCGAGGGAGGCGGCGCAGCACCACTCAGAGCACATCGGCCCGCTGCTGAGGGATGTGATCAGGAGCGCCAGGGAGCTCGGAATAAAGATAGATGGGGTTGCGTTCTCACAGGGACCCGGCCTCGGGCCGTGCCTGAGGACGGTCGCGACTGCGGCCAGGGTTCTCGCCCTGAAGTTCAAGGTTCCCCTCGTCGGCGTGAACCACTGCATAGCTCATATTGAGGTAGGGAAGTGGAAGACGGGCGCCAGGGATCCGGCTGTGCTGTACGTGAGCGGGGGCAACTCCCAGGTTCTCGCCCTCAGGCGCGGTCGCTACAGGATCTTCGGCGAGACCCTGGATATCAGCGTGGGGAACATGCTGGACAAGTTCGCGCGCTCCGTCGGCCTGCCACATCCTGGAGGGCCGAGGATAGAGGAGCTTGCGAGAAGAGCAAAGGGTTACATACCGCTTCCATACACCGTGAAGGGGATGGACTTCTCATTCTCGGGGCTTGCGACCGCTGCAACAGAGGCCGCCAGGAGATACGATCTGGCGGATGTCTGCTACAGCCTCCAGGAGACCGCGTTCGCGATGCTTGTCGAGGTCACCGAGCGTGCTATGGCTCATGCGGAGAAGAGGGAGGCGATGCTTGTCGGCGGCGTCGGGGCCAACCAGCGGCTCGGAGAGATGCTGAGGCTGATGTGCGAGGAGCGCGGTGCGAGATTTTATCTTCCAGAGAAACGCTTCATGGGCGATAATGGATCGATGATAGCATATACAGGTCTGTTGATGCTCAAGAGCGGCGTGAGCACACCGCTTGAGAGCTCCGGCGTCAGGCCTAATTACAGGACAGATGAGATCGAGGTGAGATGGGTATGAGACCCGCAGTCAATATGCAGGAGATCGATTCTATGTCCTTAAATCATATCGCAGGCGGAGATGGAGGTCTGGCATGAGATCACCCTTAAAAGTGCTACAGCTTGTGATTATTCTGTGCGCGTTAGTGTATCCTGGATCCTGCGGTGTGACTGTCATGCTGACCACTGGAGAAGCGCTTCAGTTCGCAGGGAACCTGACTCTTGTGGTGGAGGATGTGGATCCACAGGCAGGCAAGGTCTGGCTCTCGCTTTACAGCAGCGGGTCTCCGGTCTCATCATCCGTGCTCGGAATCGGGGATCACTTTGTGTACTACGGCGTGAAGCGTATAGACATTCAGATTATCAACATCTACGCTGGTGGAGACAGCGATCTTGTCGTCCTGGATGTGATAGAGGGCATAATTGCGAGCCCGGCAGAATCGTTCAGTACTGCCAGCTATGAGGATGCAGAGGAGGCAAAAAAGGTGAGGACTGCTCCTGGCTTCGGGGCTGAGGAGATGCTCATCGCGCTGGCTGTGGGTGCTCTCGTTTCTCTCTGGCAGAGCTGACGGTCAAGGCCTGCCGAAGTGCTTCTCGAAGACCGCGGGGATCTCGTCAACTCTTCTCAAAATAAATGTCCCCTCCATCGCCTCCAGGCGCTTCACGTGCTCCACGTCCTCACGCCGGATCCTGAGCCTCAGATCCCTTCCGTCAGGCAGCTTCGTGGTGGTGACACCCTCCTCGTAGTCGGATGGCATTATGTACAGCGGCACGTAGGCCTTCTGCGCCATTATCGCTGCATTGGTCAGAAGCGTGTCGGCCAGGCGCAGGGAGATCTTGGCCACTGTGTTGGATGTTGCAGGCGCTATTATGAGAAAAACAAACTTTCCGAGCTGAAGCTGTCCGGCCAGGAAAGGCGCGTTCGCATTCGCCTCCACCCAGATCTTGTCGAAGCTCGCCTCAAGCTCGTTGAAGAGCTTGTAGTACTTGATCACCTGGTCCCCTGCCCTCGATATGTAGACCCTGATATCCACAGCATCCCTGTACATTTCCTGGACATTCTTCATCATCTCCACAATCTCCGGCAGCCTGTCACCGCTTCCGGTTATCCCCCACGCCACCTTTGGTTTTCTGTCAGGCATGATATTCATCACGCTCAGGATCTGCATAAAATTTTCGATAACATCCGGTTCGTCATCGAGAATAGCATGTGATCTCCAGGATTCTTGATCTGTTATGCCATACCGCTCTTATCCATACGACGACCTGCCGGAAATGGCACTGGTCTTCTACGCGATCCTGCTGTGTTGGATAACCTCCAGTGATGACGTCCCAAGATATCGATTCTGATCTATTATCCATGCATTCCTGAAATCGTCTTCTGCTTGCGTATTTTCATGACTTATCCAACACAGCACGCGCTCCTGGAAGATGGATGAGTGCTCACAGCTACTGCATGGACTCCATGTTGCCAAGCACATGAGAGCGATGCCATTTCAGACAGGTTCACAACGATATCCTTAACACCACCGCCGCAGTAATGACGACGCATGCGCTATATTTCAGCAGAGGAGATGGGCGCGATAGATGCGAACTGCGCGTACCTTGGCATTTCCACTATACAGCTCATGGAGAACGCTGGAGCAGCGCTCGCCGGTGAGATCAGGAGGATCGGAGGAAGGAGAGTGGCCATAATCGCCGGCAGAGGAAACAACGGCGGGGATGCGTTTGTGGCAGCACGGCATCTCGATGATCACGATGTTACTGTATTCCTCATCGGGCGCGCGAGGGATATAGCCACAGAGGAGGCCAGGAGAAACTGGGATGTGCTCAGACGCCTCGAGCTCGATCTCAGGGAGATCACGGACGTGAGCGAGATCGATCTCAGTGGGTATGATGTTGTCGTAGACGCCCTATTCGGCACAGGTGTTCGCGGCCCAATAAAGGGACTTGAGGGGGAGGTCATAGATCTCATCAACTCCTGCGGAAAGCGCATCGTCTCCGTCGACGTGCCAAGCGGAATGGGCACCGGAAAAGAGGTCTCTCCAGAGATCACAGTGACATTTCACCGCCCGAAGATCGGGATGAAGGGCGATTTCAGAGTCGTGAGCATCGGCATACCGAGAATGGCCGAGTTCCTCGTCGGCCCCGGTGATCTCAGGCTTCTGGGGAGACGGGGGCCCGAGAGCCACAAGGGGGACAGCGGAAGGATACTGGTGATCGGCGGCGGACCCTACACGGGCGCTCCTGCGCTCTCTGCGATGGCCGCCCTCCGCGCGGGCGCCGACATAGTCACAGTCGCGGCGCCGAGGAGCGTCGCAGGTACGATAGCCTCATTCTCGCCAAACATGATCGTCCGGCCCCTGACGTCTGACAGGCTGTGCATGGCCGACCTCGAGATCCTGAAGAGCCTGATACCGAGACATGATGTGGTTGTCATCGGCATGGGTCTGGGGAGGGATGCGGAGACACTTGAGGCGGTATCGCAGATACTCCCGCTCTGCGATAGGGTTGTGATCGATGCAGACGCACTCCAGCCCGATATGCCGCTGAAGGGGATAGTGACGCCCCATGCCGGAGAGTTCAGGCGCATAAGCGGGGTGGATCTCCCCAAGGGAAGGGAGAGGATCGAGGTGGTGAGGAGATTCGCACGCGATAGGAAGCTTGTCGTCCTCCTCAAGGGAAGGATGGACATAATCACAGATGGAGAGATCGTGAGGGGGAACACCACCGGAAACCCGGGAATGACCGTCGGAGGGACCGGCGATGTTCTTGCAGGCATAACAGGTGCGTTCTACGCGAGGGCGGATGCGATGAGGGCTGCCTCAGCAGCAGCATTCGTCAACGGCAGGGCCGGGGATCTGGTGTACCGCGAGAAGGATTTCGGGATGGTGGCCACGGATCTCATAGACAAGATACCTGAGGCGATGATGATCTGAAGTCGTGGAAGGTCCCTGCAATGCTTGTGCACATGGGGGAATTATGATAATACGAGATAGCACCGGTATGGTCGATATCACCGATAAGCCTCCCGTCAGGAGAACTGCAACCGCATCAGGTCTGATAAGGCTCAGACGCAGCACGATCGAGGCGATCGCGTCCGGGAGGGTGAGCAAGGGAGATGTCCTCACTACTGCCAGGATATCCGCGATAAATGCCGTGAAGGAGACCCCGCGCCTGATACCGATGTGTCATAACATCCCGATCACAGGGGTAGATACGGAGATCTCCCTGGAGGATTCAGCTGTTCGCGTCAGGGTGAGGGTTACATCTGTCGGCAGAACGGGGGTCGAGATGGAGGCGCTCACAGGTGCATCTGTGGCCCTCCTGACAATATGGGACATGGTCAAGTCTCTGGAGAAGGATGAGCAGGGGTGCTATCCAGATACATCGATCGAATGCATACGCGTCGAGGAGAAGGTCAAGGATCTGTGAGCCGGAAAAGGCTCGTCCTAGGATGGCTGTGTGACCAGGATCAGCATTTCCCGTCCTATACGGCAGTGGATGTTAGTGCATCAGTGACGTGAATGCACTAACATCAGATCTCACTATGAGCCATGCTCATATCCGATCCTGGGTATTTGCATCCTGCTGCCGTCCCTCACGAGCCATATACCATTTTTTACAGCACGCCCTATCACGCTGAATTCACAGGCTTCTCTCGCATCATCGATCCTCTCCTCTCTTATGGTGAAGAGAAGCTCGAAGTCGCCCCCTGCTCTGAGAACCATCTCCAGAGCCTCATCATCGCTCTCAGCGATCGCTTTGACCTCGTCTGCTATGGGTATGCGCTCGTACTCGATCACGAATCCGGTACCTCCGGCCTCGGCAAGATCGTGAAGAGATAGAGCGAGACCATCGCTGTTGTCCATCATCGCTGTTACAGCTCCTGTCCCCGCGAGGGCGATGCCCTCCCGCAGCCTGGGGCGCGGCTCAAGAAGCCTGCGCGCGAGATCGATCCTGCCAAGGTTCAGGGCCTTCAGTCCAGCTCCGGCTCCGCCGAGAGAGCCGGTGGTGCAGAGAAGATCCCCGGGTCGCGCCCCCCTTCTTCTCAGGATTCTCCCTCTCGATACCCTACCGAGAGCGGTGCCGCATATTGTGAGCTCCCTGTGCGCATCTGTATCGCCTCCTAGCACCTCTGTGCCGTATGCCTCTACACAGTCCCGGATGCCCCTGAAGATCTCATCTATGAACCCGACATCTGTTTCAGGAGGGATACCAGATGCGATCAGAACTCCAAGAGGTTCAGCACCCATCGCCGCGATATCGCTCAGGTTGACTGCAGCGCACATCCAGCCGATCTGCCAGGGTGTTGCCTGTGCTGGAAAATCGGTCTCCCTGTGGAGCATGTCCGTTGTGACCACAAGGTAATCTCCATCAATTCCGATGACCGCACAGTCGTCGTGCTCCAGCCCACCCAGCATCTCTGTGATCCTGGATATCAGTGAGCGCTCTCCGATGTCAGAGAATTTCATACCAGAACTTCCCCACACAGCAGTTTACAGCTTCTGATGACTTTGAAATGGCTGTGCTTCAGTCCTCTTTGGAATCTTCTCTGCTCGCAGCCCCCTTCTCGTACTCAGATCTTATCGCCTCTATCATAGCGCTGTCGGCCTCCACCACCAGCGCGCCGATGTAGCCGCACCTCTTGCAGTGGTAGAGCTTTCCAGCATAACCACCCGCCTCATAGTAGATATCAGAGCTCCCGCACACCGGGCAGACCTCGATCAGATGCTCCTTTCTATCCATATGTCATTCCTGAACTGCGTTATGTAACTGCTCGGTTATCAAGGTGCTCTTTACCACTGTCATCTCCTGTTACTATTCAGAGGGTGGGCTGATGTGGTCGAACCGTGAGAGGCGAACTCTGATAGCTCCAACCATCTGCAGTTGACTTCGCCTCATTCTGCAAGATGAGCCCAGAACCCTTTCAGTTCCCTTTTCCTCGGGATTCGCTTTGCAACATCTTGCTGGCGCCCTGAGGAGCGTACTTCACGTCCTCTTTCAGTTCCCTTTTCCTCGGGATTCGCTTTGCAACGTGGGAAGGAGTTAAACTAAACTATAGCAGTGTGTATGCTTTCAGTTCCCTTTTCCTCGGGATTCGCTTTGCAACACGGCGAGAGGCAGATCGCCGCGCTGTGTATGCTGGTACCTGCATTTCGCATTAACATTCATTTTCCGAACAATTTTCTCTGCATGGCCTGCGACAAACATTTTTAGCCGGCTCACAGGTTTGGAGAGAGGAGCAGCTTAGATGGAGACAGACACGCGATCAATG
>NZ_JASFYM010000022.1 GCF_030055635.1 Methanothrix sp.
ATATGGCTCTGCGGCGAGAAACACCAGAAAATCGCTAACCTCAACGAGAATACCATAAAGATCATCAAACTGTTCGGACCAGAATGCAAAAAATACTACGGACTGGAGCGTTAATGCGGAATGTGGGATATCGATTCCAGGAAAAACAATTCGTGATGCGGGCCCACAACCAACTGCACATATTCTGCTGGCTTCGATGCCGCTTACCGGAAAGGCCACAGGAAAAAGCTTTCAAATATAAAGGCAACATTGTGGGGATGCAAGCGATGAGGTAACCTATAAATAGTTAAAAAATACACTTTCATCAAATGGAGCTCAAATTAACATCAAAAGAGAAGCTGGTACTTTACGGCCTGACCAGATACCCCGGGCTCAGCGACATTGATCTGGCTTCCTCTATTGATGTAGACAGATCCACGATATTCAAAAGCAAACGCAAGTTTCGAGACTGGCAGCTGATAAAGCTTCTTAACGTTCCAGCTGGTGGGGCAATTGGCGCCGAGATCCTCAGCGTGGTTTTCATGCGCTTCTCTCCAGGGATCGATGGCAGAGAATCCCTGTCTGAATGGACAATGAGCCCCAGCTGTGTCTGCTGTGCAGCAACATCTACAGATGCGTTCTCCCTGGTTTACTCGAGGAACCTTACAGAGTTCAGGAAAAGATCAGAAAGTATTCTGATCAGATACCGGCAGAGAGGCGTGCTTGAGGATTTCAGGTGCGTGCATCTCTGTGTGGAGCTTGCCAGCTATCAGTACAATGTTCCAGCAGCAGTCAGCGAGATATTCGGGCTTGAGAGAAAGGATGTCCAGCCTGCCCCAGTCTCGCTGATGCCCGCAGATGCCTCAAGGATGTCAGAGAAGGACAGGCTCACACTCTACGCCTTCGTCAGATACCCCACCCTTTCAGATCTGGAGCTCTCAAAGAGAACTGGGATCTCGAGGCCGACAATATCAGGAAAGAGGAGCAGGTTCTTCGATGCTAACATTCTTCTCCGGGAGGCGCATGTTGAATGGCAGAGGATATGCTGTGAGCTCATGTGCTTCTACCATCTTCGCATTCGGCAGGATGTGAGCTCTCATGATGCAGGATCTCTCCTGGGAATGATGGGATCGCAGCTCTTCTACTACATGCAGCCTGGAGACATCTGTGGCGCGATGCTCTCATCTAGCTTCTCCGATCTCAAGGATGGGATTGATGCATTTGTTAACAGCGCATTTGAGAGAGATCTCATGGACACGAAACCGCACATCGTCATCATGCCACTGAGAGCGATGAGGGTGATGAAGCTCGATTACGCACCTGCTGTTGCTGAGATGCTCGGGATTGAAAAGGAGATATGAGCGAGATAGTGATAATCTGCTCATCCTCTGATCCGGCCAGCTCGAACATAGCCTCGAGGCTGCTCGAGCTTGCCGAGTGGGAGGGACAGGGGGATCTCAGGTTCTACAGGAGCTGCTGCCTGCTTCGCATCGAGGGCGAGCTTGTGGGGCTCAGGAATCTTGAAGATCTGATGGATCACATGGGCCTCTCGCCGCGGCTGATCGTCTTCGCATCCAGACACAGATCAAAAGAGGCTGTGGCATGGCTCGGCGGCCACTTCACCGGAGTTCTTCAGGAGGGCTCATTCGAGCTATCCAGACCAGCGCCGTATCCTTTGAAACGACTGCTCATGGCCCTGCAGCGTCATGCCCCCACCACATTTCGCCTCTCCGCTGAGGCCACGCACCACGGCCCTGTGGATCTGCGCATCCCCTCGCTCTTCGCCGAGATAGGCTCATGCGAGCAGCACTGGAGCGATCCAGAGGCAGGCGCCGCAGTAGCCAGAGCGATCCTCGATCTCGAGAGATATGATGAGCATGCTGGTGAGCCGGTGCTTCTCGGAATTGGCGGAGGGCATTATGTACAAAGACAGACGGAGCTGATGCTCTCAAGACCTGTAGCGTTCGGTCACATGTTCTCGAAGTACCAGGCATCGATGCTCAGCGCCGATGCGATAATGAGCGCGGCTGAGCTCTCAGGAGCATCCGGTGTCTATCTGGACGGCAAATCCTTCCGCTCCGAAGAGCGCAGGAGGCTCGAGGAGATCGCCGCAAGCCTCGACCTGAGGGTGATGAGCACGAAGGACGTGAGATCTCTGCTGTGAAGGTTCGCCCATCCAGTGATTCAACATGGTGGCAATGATAGGGAAGAGCATCCAGCGATCCCGAAAATCTGCTCAGATCTCCTTATATTCGTGAGATGAATCTACCTTTACAGATCTCCGCCACATCAAAGGGACGAGACCGGATCAAAAATGGATGGCAGGGAGTGCGTTTAATCCTCCATCTCCTTGAACAGCCTGCTTATGCCGCTCTTGGCGATGGAGAATGTCGGGACACCACCCGTGATCATGCATATCTCAAGGGTCTCCAGGATCTCCTCCTTTGTTGCGCCGTAGTTCACAGCGACCTTCGCCTGCGGGTACACGCAGTCCTCACACATTCTCGTTATAACACAGGCCAGAGCGATGAGCCTCTTCGTCTTTTTGTCGAGTGCGCCATCCTCCAGGAGCACCCTGTCGAGCCTCTCGATGAGCTCCACGAGCTCAGGCCTGTGGTCGTATATCGCCTTGAGCGTCTCGGGAACATAGCCACCCATCTTATCCCCAAGAGCTCGCATTATCTCGCCATGCCTATCCCCACATCCGCACATGGTTTTTACCTCCTTTTCTGCTCTGAGTAGCTTCTCACCAGCATTCTGCCCCATCCACAGGCCCTCTCGCTGGAGAGATGCCTCTGAATTTTACGAGCTTTCCACTGATTTGTTTTATATCCCTGAGATATATGGTTTGCGGGATTGCTCTGGACAAAATCCGGCCTGCTCCAGAATTCTCCTCACTTCTCCAGGACGATGGTAACTATATCCCCATCGCTCAGGATGTGATCGAGCCCTGCGCGCTGGCCGTTGTGCTTTGCAGATGATCCCCAGACGGTTGCGTACCTGAAGCGCTGCCTGAAGTCCTTGTGTATCCTGTCGCAGAGGTCGCCTATGTTAGCTCCCCTTCTCATTATCATTGGCTCGTCGAGATCCGGCGGCTTTCCCTGCGGCTTCATGAAAATCCTTATGAGATCCAGCCGCTCGAATATCTCATCCTTCAGCCTGTCGAGACCTGTGCCATCGATGGTCGATATTGGAATCACATCCCCATCGAGCTCCCGCTCCTCCGGATCCAGGATGTCAACCTTGTTCATCACATGTATGGCCTTTATGTAGCGCCTGTTGGTCTCCAGGGCATCGATGAACCTCTCCTGGGTGAGCCTCTCCCTTATCAGAACATCTGCGCTGTGTATCCTGTACTCCCTCAGTATGGCCTCGATCGATCCCTTGTCTATCCCGGGGTCGACGGTGCTCGTCACACTTATGCCGCCTCTCGATGTTTTTCTTATCAGTACCGATGGAGGATTCTGGTTCAGGCGGACACCGCTCTGGTAGAGCCTGTTCAGGTAGGGATCCAGAGAGCCCCCATACGGCTCCGTGACGAGCAGCACAAGATCAGAGTCCCTGACAGCGGATAATGCATCACCTGATACCGTTATGTCCGGTACGTCCAGAATCTGTATCTTGGCGCCCCTGTGCTGCAGGATTCCCGGGGTGATCTCCATCGAGTACGGATCCTCGCTGGTCCTGGCCCCTGTGAGCCTGTTCACCAGTGTGGACTTTCCGGCGCCCACCGGCCCCACAAGGGTGACAGTTGCGTCCCCGGATTTCCTTACACCCCCTCCCTTCTTCACCCTGGCAGCCGTCCTCCTCTCCTGCTCCTCGCGCAGCCTGGCTATCTTCGCCTTCAGGCGGCCTATGTGGTGCTCGGTCGCCTTGTTCTTCTGCGTTCTGAGGATCTCCTCCTCCAGGGCCCTGATCTCATCCTCGATGCTCATCGGGCCAGCCCCACACCTGATCTTCTCAGTTGATGGATATCCATGATAGTGTCCTGAGAATCAGGGAATGATGGTATCTGCTAAAAGAGTTTCGATGATGATGCGCCGGTCTGGATTGAAGCTGCCTCTCAAGGCAGCAGCCGCGGTGGACGCATGATTGAGGATTCCTAAAAACTCAGCATTTTAGTATAAATCTCATTTGATAAAATCATGCAGCGACATGTCCAGATCTTGAGAATCCTCGATTGAAGAGCTCATTTCATAAAGGATGTGTAATAAATAATAGTATTAAAAGTATATATGGTCTTTGTGCAATATTTCAGGAAATTTCATTTTTTGCGCATCATCTCCTGCACACTTGCGAGCCTCTCGCGCGCAGCCATCACCTTCTCCTGGGTTGTCATGGGCTTTGGCTCCTCCAGCTGTGGGGGGAGCTGTGGCAGAGTCTGTGTTACATTTGCGGTCTCATTCGCCACAGCCGCAGGTGGTGCAGCCCCTGCAGGAGCTTCTGCCGGAGCCTCAGGTGGCACACTCATCTGTATCTCGATCAGGCTCGTGTCAAGGGGTATCTGTATCGCCCGGTCGGTTGCGAAGTCATACTCGAGAAGAGCAGGCCTGCTCCTGGGTGAGATGCTCGCAAATGTTATCTCCTTTCTCATAATGCTCTTCGGCGGTATGATCACCGAAGAGAATGTGACATCGGCAAAGTACCTCCAGCCCCACTGATCTACCAGCGTGAAGTTCTCAGGGCTCATCACTATCTCGCCCTCAGTCGCATTGTTTGAGAGGCTTATATCCACTGATATCGTCTGGCTTGTGTTGGAGAGAAGCCAGTCTGTTATGCCGTAAAACCTGAAGTTTGCAATGCCGTTTGTGTACTTTATGGGTTTATCCCATGCAATGGAGAACGGATTGCTTCCCTCAGGGATCACGGTCAGGTATGCCACCTCTGAGGTCCTCGGAACCATGAAGACCAGGGCGAACCTTCCCGGCTGGAGAGCCCTTGAGCGGCTTAGATCCACGGGATATGTTTTGTTTTTCTGATCCACAACCTCGAATGTCGCGTTGATCCCTCTTGTCATTCCGACGTCGAGAAAGAGAGCACTTGTGTTAATATCGTAATGGCTCTTGTAGCCATCAAAGACCACGCATGTGACAGCGCCATTGCTCCCCTGAAGAGGATACGCATGAGATGTTGCGATCAATCCCAGGATGAGGACCAATGGCAAGATCGATCTGATCGCGTTCATAAAACCACCTATCTTCCAACCCTTACTGATGATATGTTCTTGCTCCCGAGGGCTGCGCTGCCCCTCGACCCGATGCCGCTGAGCGCCTCGTCCACAATGGATCTTATTGTATAGATCTGTGAGATGCTGCTGATGCTGCTTTCATCCCTGACCTGCACTGTGATGTTGTGATCACCCGCTGCCACACCCACTGTGTTCCAGGTGAATTTGCCTGACGCTGACCAGTCTGTGGCCGGCGAGCCGTCCACCAGGAATCTGTAAAGGAGAGGATCGTTCTCCGGGTCTTGCGCCCTCGCGGTCCATATCACAGATATTCCGGCGTGCTGCGGGCTGCTCAGATCAGGTGTGAGGCTCTCGATCACGGGCGGATGATTCTCGACCCTCCTTGATTCCACCGTGAATTCAGATGTGATGCTCTGGCCCGTCTCATGAGAATCGTCTCTCACAGAAGCTGTGATACTGTGCCTCCCCTCCTCTGAGACGCTCAGAGTCCAGCGGCCTGTGCCGGACCAGTCGCTCGCCGCCACCCCGTCAACAAAGAACCTGTACAGGAGCGGGTCGCCCTCAGGATCCACAGCCTCCGCGGTCCACACCACCTCGTCTCCGGGCTCGTAGGGTCCTGCTTTGTCCGGAGTGAGGGATATCAGCTCTGGCGGGCGGTTCTCCTGCGTCAGGATGAACTTTGAGGTCATAGCTGAATCAAATCCTGCGGAAGATGCATGCCTTCCATCCCTGACCCACACACCCACCATGTACTCACCGGGGGGTAAACCGGATGTGTTCCACATCCAGCTTCCTGATGGAGACCAGTCGGTCACAGCCTTTCCGTTCAGCGAGAACCTGTAAAGCAGCGTGTCATTATCAGGATCATCCGCAGAGGCGGTCCATGCTATCATCGAGCCCACTGGCTGCGGACTTTCTGGGGACGGTGAGAGCTTCAGCCCGGCTGGCGGCCTGTTGGGGGCGACGAGCTCGAAGCCCTTCTCCTTTGCATCATCATGATCTGCATGCATGTTGTCTCTCACATAAACGCTGAGCGTGTGGTTGCCCGGCGATAGATTGGATGTATCGAGCTCGAACACCGCAGAGGAAGACCATTCGCTCACAGCCACACCATCAACAAGGAACCTGTACTGGATTGGATCGTTATCGGGATCCTCTGCCAGAGCGCTCCAGGTGATCCTCGAGCCCACTGGCAGCGGGTCATTCCTGTCGGGCAGGAGGCTCAACACCCTGGGCGGCGAGTTCTTCTTTTCCAGATAGAAGACCACATCCCTTCTATCAGGATCTTCGTGATGCCCGTCCCTCGCCAGAACGCTCACCCTGTGCTCCCCCTCGGTATAACCGCTCGTGTTCCATACGAACCGCGGATTCGCTGACCAGTCGCTAACAGCGACACCGTCGACAAGGAACCTGTACTGGATTGGATCGTTATCAGGATCATCCGCAGAGGCGGTCCATGTTATCACAGATCCAGCAGGCTGGGGGCTCTCCCTGTCAGGTGCCAGTCCCGTGATCCCCGGAGGGGTGTTCGCTGCCAATATCTCTACAACCCTCTCCAGAGAATCATCATTTTCAGCTGAATGGAGACCATCTCTCACACCAACGCGGACCGTATGGTTTCCTGGAGCGAGACCGGATGTGTTCATGATAAACACTCCGGATCCAGACCACTCTCCAGCAGGGAGACCATCAACATAGAACCTGTAGAGCAGCGTGTCGTTCTCCGCGTCTGATGCTGAAGCAGACCATCTGATCTGTGTGCCCTGAGGCTGCGGCCCGTCAGGATCCGGTACCAGGGCGGTCAGCTCCGGCGGCAGGTTCACCGGCAGCAGTGTGTACAGGGACCATGCCGTATCCTCGCAGTCTCTGTTATTTGATCCCCTCACACACGCGCTCACGTTGTACTCTCCAGCTGGAATTCCCGATGTGTACCATGTCCAGCTTGGGCTGCTGCTCCAGCCGGAGATCGGCCTGCCGTTCAGGAAGAACCTGTAGCTCAGGCCATCAGCAGGCCCTGAAGCCCTCACAGTCCAGACAACCGTGGTTCCGACCTTCTGGGGGCTCTCCTTATCAGGCTCAAGCCTCTCGATCTCAGGGGGCGTCTTCGGAGGCACGACCTCCTGGGATCTGTTCTCCGATGCGCCCGTGCTCCTGTTCAGGCTCCCGCTCAGCGATGGAGGCAGGGGGGCTGCACTCCTGTTCTCGGGACCCGCTGGGGCTGCGGATGCATTCGTTGATGTGTCACTGAGAGCAAGGCCATGAGATCCCTCCTTTGTCTGATTTCCGTGGATGGATGCGTTCGTTAAAGCATCCATTATGGATGCGCTGGCGAGCGTGGCGTTCGCGACGGCAGCTAAGCTGTCAGGCTTTGCTGCAGCGCCTGATAGATTCGTGCCAGTTGTGTTAGCCTCCGGCGCCGTGCTCACGTTCTGTGGCCTCTCTGAGGCAGCGCTCTCATCCCTCGGTCCTTCTGATGAGGATGAGGAGATGCCGGATGATCCTGTGCCCCCGGATCGCGCGGATCCCCTCCTCGTGACAACGGACGGCGATGTGCTGCGCAGGGATGTGTTCTGGGAGATGTTCTTCGAGGCATCAGTGGCATTCAGCGTCACGTTCACCTGCTGCGTCTCCCCACCTGCAGAAATGTTCTCACGCGGCGTTTCTGTGATGTAATCGCTGATCCTCAGGGTCTTCTGGTATTCCTTCAGCATCTCCTCATTCCTGTACAGAATAATCCTGAGCGCGCACAGATCGCCGGCATCCGCAGATATTCTCCACTCCAGCGTGTCCTCGTATGCGTCTCCATCGGCAAGATGTGCATCCCTCTGGGCCGCTCTCTCTCCATTCATCTCAACAGCGATCGTGTAGTTCGCCTCAACTCCCTCATGATTTATCACACCAACAGTCGCTGTCGCGCGCCCATCGCTCTTAATGCCCAGACCGGTCACGTAGAACTCCGTGGATCCCTCGTGCTTCTCGTTTTTCACGTTCACGTAGCCGAGAGAGATGGCAGCGATCATCAGAAGAAGAACGACCGCGGGTACAATGCTCTGAGGGATTCTTTTTCTGCTGCTCCTGAGGCCGTACCTGTAGGTGTACAGCGAGAACCTTCTCCTCCTGGGGACCGCGCTCCTCCGAATCTGTGCAAGAACCGCGAGAATCAAAACCAGGATGGCTGCGATAACCAGAGGAAACTCCCGCACGCCCAGCGCGATCTCCGCCAGCGATGCCACCAGCGCCAGAGCGATGCTCAGCGTGGTTCTCTGAAGAAGTGATCCAAGCGGCTCGTTCTCGGGAAGCACAGCTGATACGAGCGCATAGAGCAGAAGCGCCTGGAGCGCAAACGCGATCACGCCCTGGCCTGCATGAACGTTCATGCCGATAGCTGTCGTGATCAGAGCCAGAGCTGTTACCAGGAGAAGATCCAAAGGCAGTGCCTCGCCTCTCAGCCGGATTTTACTCGCCACCCTTTAAGCCTGTTGGCTCTCTATCTTCCCATTTTATGTGTTAAAGCTTTCTCTGAGTGATGCATCAGAGACGATGAAGAAGCACATGAGCAGCATCTGTGGATTGGCCCGGAGCTCCGAAGAGCGTGCTTTTTGGGCAGGATCAGAAACACAGTTTCTGTTATCAAAGCATGTCTGATCTCTGGTACTTACCATTCATCAGTAACATACTTAAGCACAGAAATAGATGGTTTCAAATGTGAGCTGGCTTCTTCTCGCCCTGTTCGGCACGGTATCGTTCACGCTTGCCGGCCTGCTGGACAAGCTCATCCTGGACCGGTACATGCAGGAGCCGAAGGTTTATCTGCTGTGCCAGGTGATGGCCCAGCAGGTTTTCGCACTGACGGCATTCGCGTTCATACGGCCGGAGTTTGTGTTTCCGGATACGATCCTCGCCGTGGTCCTTGGCAGCATCCAGGTCCTCCCGACGGTGTATTTTCTCAGGGCGATCAAGGAGGATGAGCTCTCGAGGGTGACATCGCTCGAGTACTTCTACGTGGTCCTCGTCTTCTTACTGTCATCATCCCTCCTAGACGAGAGCCTGCCTGCGAGGAGCTGCGCCGGGGCAGCGCTCATACTTCTGAGCTCGCTCATCGTCTCGTACAGCCCGGAGTCAATCACCACCCCTGCTCTGAGGCACATCCTGCCGTACTGGGTGATGAACACGATCTACTGTCTGGCAATGAAGTGCCTTCTCTGCTCCATGGACGAATGGGACATGTACATATGGTCCGCATTCGGAAATCTCATAGCTGTGGTGCCCTTCCTGAGATCCGGCGGAGCAGCGGGTCTGTGCATGATGGCCTCGAATGCGCGCACTCTCTGCTCCATCTTTGTGGAGGAGTCGTTTCAGTTTCTGGGGATGATACTCTTCATATTCGCATATGCCAGGGGGCCGCTCGCGCTTGTTAACGGCATAGGCGCGCTCCAGCCTATGATGACGCTCATATCCATACTCGTCATCAGGTCCGTGTATTCAGGATTGATCGAGGAGGACACATGCAGGGGGGCTGTGGTGAGGAAGTTCTCCGCGGTCTCCATGGTGGCGCTGGGAATATACTTCATATGCTGATGCGCAGGCGTGGCCGTGTTTTCAGGATGGCATCTCATAGAACCTCCTGGGGTGTATGGGTAGCGGAAACCCCGCCCTTCAGGACGGGGAGGAGCGTACCCCACCCAGAAACAGATATATCTCTGTTCCTACTACTTTCTCCTGAGATGCCTTCTGACCCCACAAGACACTCCGTAGCGGAGAAACGGTTGCAGCACGGAATGACGACAGGCATTTTGGAACGCTCTGAATCCGCAGCAATGCGGAAGCTGAAACCTGCATTTGAGGCTAGGGGCGTCTCCAGGGCCGCTGCTCTTCGGGGCTCTATCCTGTGATGTCAACCGGCCTATTGTCTCGGACATGTCGGATTCTCCGCATGGCGCCAGGGACAAGCTCCGGTCTTCAGACCGGAGTAGTTGACGAGAGCATCTCGATTATGTGGTGAAGGGCACTGGTGTACCATATGAGCATCAGGATCCCGGCTGCCATCATCGGGACGAGGACCTTCGCCATCTCCATCCCGAACTCCCGGCTGCCCATGACGAACGCGATCGATAGCTTGAGCGCTGTGTTCGTTATCGCTGCGAGCATTATGGCTATGACCGCGGTCTCGGTGCTGATGCTCCCTGCTGCAAGCGTCGCCATCGCAAGGACAACAGCATCGACATCCGCCAGCCCGGAGATCACACCAGCTGCGTAGCTTCCAGCATCTCCCAGTGAGATGGACGCGAGCTTTGTGATGAAGAGTATGAAGGCGAAGAGCGCGCCGAACTTCAGGGCGGGAATCAATCTGAACGGATCCTTGTGCTTCACACCCCCTTCGATAGGTGCAGCATTCTTTCTGCGAACATATGCCAGAGCCACGCCGACTCCCGCCATTGCTGCAAGCTGAGCCGATAAAGGCAGTAGCAGCTCCATGTTGACAAGCATCACTATCAGAAGTATTCTCGGGAACATCGTGCAGCTTGCCAGGGTTGTGGCGAAGACAGCAGATGCCAGCGACTGGCTCCTCTCCCTCACCTCAGATGCCATGCTCATCGTGACCGCGGTGCTGGAGACTATACCTCCAAGAATTCCTGTGAGCGTGAGCCCCCGATCGTCTCCAAGAACTCTTATCAGAATGTAGCCCACATAGCTTATCAGGCTCACAAGAACGACCATCATCCAGATCCTCCTCGGATTCAGAACCTCAAGGGGATCCAGCGCACGGTCCGGGAGAAGTGGCAGTATCACCAGCGCCACAAGCCCCATCTTGAGCGTGTCGAGCAGCTCAGCATCGCTGATCGCCTCGACGTATCTGTGGGCTATCTTCCTGGTGGCGAGCGTCCATGTCACAAGAATTGAGAGAGCGACCGCGAGAAGCATGCTCTCCTCGAAGTAGCAGAGCGCTCCGAGGAGAAATGTGATCGCGGCAGCGACAGCGGATGTGAAATCGAGCCACCCTATGATCCTGGAGGCTGTTGCATACCCAATCCCCACAAGTATGAGAAAGCCGGCATATGCAGCCACAATGAACATATCTCCGAAGATCTCTGAGAGGCTGGCTGCGAGCGCGCCCAGAAGCGCTATGAGCACAAACGTCCGGAGGCCGGCAACTCCCCTGGTTTTGTCCTCGATGATCCTGCGCTGGCGCTCGATTCCTATCAGCGCTCCGATGATCATTGCCATAACAAATGGATAGAGATCAGCGAACTCCATTGGATCCCAGCCATGGCTCCGGGAGTTATACAATTTCCGGTTCAGATCGGCGATCCCTGCGACCGCTTGAAACCCATGCGTTCTTATGGAGGGGCGTGCGCACAGGAAATTTCAGGAAATTTTAGGTGCATGCTTGTGCTGCCTCTTGCATATTGATCCTGGCAGATCCTCTCGCAACCATTATTACCCCATGCGTAAGAGCATCCAGCATGATAGACCTCCATACGCACACGGTCTTCAGCGATGGTGAGCTCATTCCGGCCGAGCTTCTCAGGCGTGCTGAGGCGATCGGGTACACTGCGATAGCGATAACTGATCACGTCGACTTCACGAACGTGGAGCACATTGTCGGAAGCATGCTTAAGGTGAAGGAGATGGAGGATGCCTACTCTCTGAAGGTTATCCCCGGGGTCGAGATAACCCATGTTCCGCCTGGAAAGATAGAGCGGCTTGTGCTGCTCTCAAGAGCCCTGGGCGCGGAGATCGTTGTGGTCCATGGGGAGACTCCAGTGGAGCCGGTTGCACCTGGAACCAACAGGGCTGCGATAGAGGCCGGTGTCGATATGCTCGCGCATCCGGGTTTCCTCACACTGGAGGAGGCAGAGCTTGCCCGGGAAAATGATGTTGTGCTGGAGATAACATCAAGGCTCGGGCACAACATCACAAACGGACATGTTGTGCGCATCGCAAAACAGACAGGCGCAAAGATGGCTGTGAACACCGACACACACGATCCTGAGGACCTGATAACATCAAAAAGAGCGGTGGAGATAGCGATAGGCGCCGGTCTGACAGACGAGGAGGCCGTGGAATTGCTGAGATCTCACCCCTTGGCCGCACAGCTGGGCCTCGAGCGATCCATTTGAGGCATTACTGGCGTGTATGTCAGCGCTTCCTCAGCCTCTCTATGGTCTCCCTAACCGCTTTCTGTACTATCGGGCTCTCGTCGCTGATGCTTTCCAGATGGCTGATCACCTTAGAGTCGCCTATAAGCCCCAGAGCTCTTGTGACATGATACCTGACCTTCCAGCTCGAATCTCTCAGCATCGGTAGCAGCGGCTCGACAGCCCTCGGATCGCCGATGCTCCCGAGGGCGCATGCTGCGTTGAGCCTCACATCCTGGCTCCTGTCATTGAGCACCCCGATGAGAGCATCAACCGCCCTAGGATCGCCTATGCTTCCGAGGGCCCAGGCTGCGTTCCATCTCACAAGAGCGTTCGCATCGGTCAGCGCCCTGCTCAGCGGCTCGACAGCCCTGGCGTCTTTGATCTTTCCCAGCGCCTCCGCGGCCTCAGATCTCACGCTCGCATCCACATCGAGAAGCGCATCGATCAGTGGCCCCACAGCTTTCGGGTCGCCGATCTTACCGAGCGCCTCCGCGGCCCGCGCCCGGACCGTGGAGCTGTCGTCCTTGAGGTTTTTTATGAACGCATCGACCTTCTCAGCATCAGCTCTCAGCGGCATGATTACACCACAGATCAGCTCACAGTCGTTGTATTTAAGATGATGGCTCATGTGGTCGAATCGCAGCGCCCATCCGCTCGATCAGCTCCGGATTCAGAAGGTGATGCTCCATCGAGTCTGCGAGCGCCCTTGGCATCGCGGGGTGGCACCAGGAAGCCGTTAAAGCCGTCGATCACGGCCTTGCGGCATCCAGGAGCGTCTGTCGTGATCACATGCCTGGCCATCGCCTCCTGGGCGCCTGCGAAGCTCACTGGCAGCACAAGGGCGCGGGCAGAGAACACACATTGCCTGAAGGTTGATCTCATCCACCAGAAGTGAAAGGGCCGCCGCTGAAGCGCTACCTGCATCGACCCCGTTACCTGATGAGATCACCAGCGATTTAAGTAATGTCCGATTCTGCTAAAGGTTTTTGGCGTAATATCGGCTCTAATAGGTCGATTATCATTTTAGATGCATTGAGTATCTCCAACTTCACCAGCTTCCCGCTCTTTGTGTAGTGCAGTATCATCTCTTCCCCTGCCGCTTCGCCGTAATCTGGCCTCTCATCGCTTATCCTTATGTCAAGAGCGTCTGCATCAGGGTAGTATTTTATCTTCATTTATTCCACCCTTAAAGTATCTGTCCGCATGCGAGATATAAAAAGTTATTACCACAAAAGATTCATTTTCATACTCATAAACCACCCTCGCCAGATGCCGATTGAGCCTTTTATGTGCGATGAACCGGCCTGCATGCCCTCTTATAACCTCCTCTGGATGCATCAGGAAGTTCAGGAGGTCGTCTGCTGAGATACCATAATCCTCCGCTCCATCCAGCGCATGCCAGGTAAGCAGTATCCGGACGGCCCTTCCGCTTGCATCAACCTCAAACAGCCTGCCTCTTTTTGTGTCGATAGATTTTATTATTTTCATAGCCACTCAGATCCTGCTTGATCTGCCCATGCTTCTGTCTATGCACCTCACTCCAGCTGCACGGGCCCGCATGTTAGGAGAGCTCCCAAAGTCATCAATCTCCCACCATCCCCATCGCCTCCATCATTCTTCTGTTGATTCTTCGCACATCTAACTGCTACTTAGAGATCCTGCCACTGACAGCAAGAGAGATCCCCTCTCAGGATAAACGCCAGATCTGTAAAAGGAGGCTGTTTTGAGACATGTTCATTTATAAATGCACTTTCTGTGTCCGATTCTTAAGATCACTATATTTTCATGGTTAATGTCAAATATAACTCTGTAATCTCCTATCCTTAATCTGTATGTTCCTATGCTGGGATGTATCAACTTTCGAGCGTGTTTTAGGGGATCCTCAGCGTACTCCTTAAGTTTCGCAGCGATTCTGCTCTGCATCTCTTTATCGATGTTTTCCAAGTCTTTCAATGCTCTCTGAGTTAACACTATCCTATACATCAAAAATTTCCTCGAAATATTTCACTCGCCCCTCTTTGTAATCGCTTCTCGCCTCTTCAACGGATTTAAGATAGTCATCGCTCGAAAGTGCTAAGATATCTTCAATGTAATCATCCATGGCCGCTCTGACCGCATCCGATATTAAGGACCGCAATTCCTCGACGGTTAAATCCTTCACCTTTGTCTCCATTGCAAAACACCAATCTTTATAGGAGTGTGGGCATAAAAAATTTCGCCCAGCGTTCCGTGAACATAGAGGGTTGGGGATGAAGGATAGGTGACTTCCTCTCCGGCCTGAAGGCCGGAGCTTCCTGCGCTTCGACTCCGTCGAAGCCCTTCGACGAAGTCGAAGGCTTCACAGATCCGGTTATCCAGCATCTCTACAGGCTCTACCCCTCAGTCCG
>NZ_JASFYM010000023.1 GCF_030055635.1 Methanothrix sp.
TATACTTTCTGTCAGAGAGGTGGCTATCCCAGAGCCGCCGAGAGCGAGGATATACCCGTCTATAAAATGCCAGGAGTGCGGCGAGAGCTTCATGGAGATCAGGGGCAGGGTTGTGAACGGCAAGATCGTCTGCAAGGAGTGCTTCTCCAGGATGACATGATAGAGAGCAACAGGGCGCAAACTCTCCTCCCCAGAGAGGAGGTCACTCTGTGAAATTCTCTGCGCTGATATCTTAAGTGGTGGCTGCTCTGGTATTGTTCCAGCAAATTTACCATGAAAGCACGACATGGAGGGTTGACCTTCCTTGTCGGGTTGTTTGGACGAAACCAACCCGCATCTCAAACGCTTTCATCCTTTTGGCACGCCTCTAATGTCGCATGCAGCGTTTCATATCCTGTGTTGGCCTGCCCTCAGGACTCCGGATCGATGCAGCCGTTGCTCCTGCCCCTCTCCCATCCATGAGATGTAATAAACGGCCATAGACATTCGTCAGATACATATACTATACCCCCAGAGGCTACGGCTAAGGTGAATATATGGCAAAGCAATCAAAGGATGAGGGCCTGGAGAGCATAAAGGAGAGGCTGGAGGAGATCGCATCTCTGCTTGCGGAGATCGCGGACGAGATGACTGAGCTCAATACAGCACTGAAGTTCATAGGGATACCGCTGATGACAGACATGCTCATGAAGTACAGGCCAGACATCAGGGAGACGATGGAGCCGATAATCAGCGAGCTTGCAGACGGCATGAAGAGCATGATGTCTGAGGAAGAGGAGTGAGGACTCTCCGGCTCCGATATCAGCTCCACTCTCTTTTGTGTGATCAAATAGTTGAGACAAAAGTGCAGATGCCCTCTGTGCATTTGCATGCCCCTGAACATCGATGCGAGTGACCGTTCAGCGAACGGGCCCATCGCCCAGCATTTTCCACGCTCCTCATCTGTAACTGATAATCAGGCGAGTGCTCTCTTTTCCATCAAATGCTGTGTTGGAATAACTCATGAAAATCCGCATGCAGAAGACGATTTCAGGAATGCATGGAGAATAGATCGGAATCGATATCTATAGACGTTATCCTGGGAGGTTATCCAACACAGCACATCAAATCAAAATATTGAAGAGGATCTCACACCATGTGAGATCTGTGCGTGTACTTATACATCTTGCTATCAGAGCAGTGCAGCAGCCATGAGGGTCGGGGCGGGTTTCGACTGCTCCAGGAGATCGCTCACCTTGACGAAACTCATTCCCCTCTCAGATGCATCATTGACAAACATCTCAAGCGCACCCAGGTAATCTCCAGATCCCGAGATGTAGCTTGTTATGAGCACGACCACCGGCTCACCTCTGCTCATCGCATCGTCCATGCCTCTGGAGAGAAGCGAGTACCACTCATCTCCGCTCATGTTCATACCGACCGCGCGTCTGTCGCTGAGCACGATGGTCTCCGAATCTGATGTGATCGCCGTCACTGGAACCACGTACAGGGTCGTGTTGTCCAAGATGTAGGGCCTTGATGCGTTGGTGCTGAAGTACATACCATCATCTATTATGTATCTGATTCCAAGGCCCTCAAAGATCGCGAAATCGCTCTCGTTTATCTTCTCCGACGGTCTGTATCCCGTTACACTCTTCTTCTCGGTTCCGCATATGTAGCAGTTCTCAACCTCTCTCTTGGCCTTTCTGATATCTCCCATCGATAGATTTCCGCCACCCGGGCCGTTCATCGCCATCTCGTGGTTTGCCCTGGCACCCACTCTTGTTATGAACAGCGTGTACTCGTTGTCAGCCGCAAGATCCCCTGTGGTGAGCACTGTGAAGTTTATCTCCCTCGGATCCAGTATGTTCAGGATCTCTGTTGTGTAGTTGATCACATACTCCCGCCCGTCTCCCTCAGGGGGCGCGGTGATGTCCAGTATCAGTGCCAGTTGCGCATTTTGAGCCACTGAGACGCTCTCGTTCGCAGCGCTCACGTTCTCCGAAACGTTCTGAGAGACTGCTCCACTGATGAGAAGCAGAGCCACAAGGAGTGCTGGAAGTATTCGCATACCATCACCTCGCGTATAATTGCTCCTTCCCGTATCTCTGATTAGTATCATACATACTTATAATACTTTTTGCGATTCTTGCCAGGCTGCCGTTCTGCATGAGTATCTCTGCACAGCATTCAGAAAGACCTAACCTAAAAGATTATCAACATCCTGGTAATATACAGCAAGAGTTAATAACCATCTGGACGATACGCATCAACCGCTCCTTTCGGAGAGAGTTTCACTAACCATGCGCCCGGGAGGTCCCATGAACCGAAGAGATGCTGCGCTCCTTGCGATAGCTGTTGTGCTCAGCCTGGCAATACGGCTTGCTCCTGCACTTTACAGGGGCGATATAATCTTCGACGGCTATGATGAGTACTACCATCTCAGAAGAATCCTTTACACATTCCATCACTTTCCGCACACGCTATGGTTCGATTCATACATAAACTACCCCCACGGCCTTGAGATAACATGGCCTCCTCTCTTCGATATCGTCGTTGCGGCCCTTGCGCATACAGTACCGCCTGTGATCGGTGACGGATCTGTGGAGACGCTCGCAGCGGTGATATCCCCGATCCTGGGCGGCATTCTTGTGGTGGTTGTTTACGCCATCGCGAGAGAGGTTTCTGATGAAAGAACCGCCTTGATCTCTGCATTTCTCCTGGCGGTATGCCCATACAGCGTCATCAGAACATCATTCGGCTCGCCGGACCATCACAGCCTTGAGGTCCTTCTCTTCTCTACGATAGTGCTTCTCCTCCTGTATACGCTCAGAGGGGGGTACATCTGGAGCATCTGTGCGGGTATCGCAGTGGCAGCTCTCGCCTACACATGGGCAGGTGCGCCGATTTACCTTCTCATAATACCTTCATTTGCAGTTCTCCGAGCCATTCTGAGTTTGCAGGATGGCAGCGCGTTCGATTACAGGCCGCTGCTCTTGAGCCTTGGAGTCGCATCTGCTCTCGTTTTTCCATCCGGCTTCAGCAGCTGGCTGTACATATCCTTTATTGCCATCATTATCATCACCGCAATTGTTCTTGTCACTGCTATCACAGAGCAGCTGGCCCTCAGGAAGGATCTGCCGTGGATAGTTCTGCCAGCGTCCCTGATCGCACTTGCCATGATAATCATCTTCGTCAACTACAGCAGGCTTCAGAGCGCCATGGTCTATCTCGTCGGAGGGGGGATGACAGGAAAGATAGCAGAGGCAGAGCCGCTCTTTGTTAATACAGACCCCTTCACGCCGCTGACGCTCTGGCTTCTGCTTTACATCCTGGGAGCCGTTATCCTCCTGTACGAGACAAAGGCGGGCGGTCTCAAGAGAGATGCTAGGCTGCTCCTTCTGATCTGGGCGGCTCTGGCGCTCGTGCTCACAATCGGACAGAAGAGGTTCATCTACGTCTCATCAACAGTGGGCCCGATACTGATGGCTCTTCTGCTTCTCAGAGCTACAGTCTGGATGAGATCCTATCCCTCCCACAGGTTCATTGCTGGAGTGGCTCTCGCCATCATGATAATCACTCCCCTCACAGATCTCCCCGGTATCGTAAGCTCTGAGCCAGCGATCACCCAGGACTGGGTCGAGTCGCTGGAATGGTTGAGGAACAGCACACCTCAGACAAGCTACTTCGAGGAGCCGTTCCAGGTCCCTGAGTATGGTGTGATGTGCTGGTGGGATTACGGAAACTGGATTGTCTACCTCGGAAAGCGTCCGGTTGTTGCGAACAACTTCCAGACAGGGGTCGTGGAGGGGTCGAGGTTCTTTTTATCAGAGAACGAGGAAGCCGCTGTGAGGATTCTGAACGAGAGGCGTGCCAGATACGTGATCACGGATCTCACCATGATCTATGGGAAGCTCCAGGCGATATGCAGCTGGCTCGGCGAGGATCCGTCTACATATCAGATGATCTACACAAAAGACGGGATGGTGACCGTGCACAATCTGGAGCGGCTCAACAGGACCGTGCTCGCAGGCTTGCATCTCGATGACTGCAGCTACATGGAGCACTTCCGTCTCATCCACGAGTCGAGGAGCTTTGCCGGACCGTATGGCGGAAAGCAAGCATCCATGATCAAGATCTTCGAATACGTGCCTGGCGCTGTCATCAGGGGGAGCGCGAAGGATGACAGGATTGTTGTAGCGGTCCTGAACCTCAGCTCGAACCTGGGCAGGCCCTTCCAGTACGTGAACTACGCCGTCCCGCGCAACGGGAGCTACGAGATCAGGGTTCCGTACTCGACTGAGGGCGCGTATGGCATAAAAGCATCCGGACCCTACCAGATTGTGGAGATCTCACCAGCCACCGATGGCTGGGGAGATGTTGCATTCGTGAACATCACAGAGAAGGATGTCCTCGAGGGAAGGATCCTGGAGCTAGGGACACCAGTCTCCGCCGTTCCTGAGCCATGAGTCGATGTCTGCTGCTGCCCTCTTTCCCGCGCCCATCGCGCTTATCACGGTCGCGCTTCCAGTCGCGATATCTCCACCGGCCCACACCCGCTCGATCGATGTTCTTCCCCTCTCATCCACATCCACAGTGCCCCACCTTGTTGTCCTCAAACCGGGAACGGTTCTGAGCACGAGAGGGTTCGGAACTGTGCCGATCGCTATGATCGCTGTGTCGATCTCCATGCTGAACTCGGAGCCCTTCTTCTCAACGGGCCTTCGCCTTCCGCTGGCATCCGGCTCCCCGAGCTCCATCCGGATGCACTCCATCGCTCTGACCATCCCATCGCCGCTGAACCCTATTGGATTTGTGAGGAAATCGAAGATCACACCCTCCTCCCTCGCGTTCTCGATCTCCTCCAGCCTCGCGGGCATCTCGGCCTCAGATCTCCGATAGACGATATGCACCTCCTCTGCCCCGAGCCGGAGGGCTGATCTGGCGGCGTCCATCGCGACGTTGCCTCCCCCGACGACCGCAACCTTCCTGCCCCTCTTTATCGGGGTATCGAAATCGGGAAACCTGTATGCCTTCATCAGGTTGATTCTTGTGAGGTACTCATTCGCAGAGTATATCCCACCGAGGTTCTCGCCCGGGACGTTGAGGAATCGAGGGGCTCCAGCGCCTATGCCCAGGAAGATGGCATCATATCTTCTGAGAAGATCCTGGACCTTTACAGTTCTCCCCACGACAGAGTCGAGCTCGATCCTGACTCCAAGAGACCTGACGTAGTCGACCTCTCTCTTAACGATGCTCTTGGGCAGCCTGAACTCCGGTATACCATAGGTGAGAACCCCTCCGGCCTCGTGCAGCGCCTCGAATATTGTTACCTCATAACCCATCAGTGCGAGATCCGCTGCGCATGTGAGCCCCGCAGGGCCGGAGCCGACGATCGCGACGCTCTTTCCTTTTGTATCCTCAACGACAACCCTGCTATCATGACCGAAGTCTGCTGCGTACCTCTCGAGCCTCCCTATCGCGACAGGCTCGTCCTTTCTGGAGAGAACACACCTGCTCTCGCACTGCTCCTCCTGAGGACAGACCCTGCCGCATATTCCTGGCAGGCTGTTCCGGCGCTTGATTATCCTGAGCGCCTCATCAGCATCGCCCCTCCTGAGCGCATCTATGAACTGCGGGATCTCGACGCCTACAGGGCAGCCCTCGACACATCCCGGCTTCTTGCAACCGAGACATCTGTCAGCCTCCCGAAGAGCATCCTCTCTGCTGTATCCGAGAGCCACCTCTGAGAAGTTCCTGCGCCTCACCTCAGGGGGCTGCTTTGGCATCCTCACTCTGGGCGACATTCGCCTCCCAGATGATTGATCTCCGCCAAATAGCTGACGGATGAGGTTTCCACTTACGTATATCTTCAGCTCATCAAGTGGCTCTGATTGTTTATTTGGGACATTTTGGGCCAAATTTTCTTGATCTGTCCGGGTTTTACCATGTTTTTGTGTGGTTCTTCTCTGTGATTCAGCTTATCAGCAGCAGAAAGATGCGGAGGCAACTGCCTCTGGTTGGGGTTATCGGAGTCCGCTCCCAGACTATTCGACCACATGAGCCCAGCCGGAAAAGAGCGAATATGTTTATCACACATTACGTGAGAAATAAGATATTTTTGATATCATTACATCCTAATGCTTCTGTTTTTCCATGTGAGAATCCTTCGCAGATCGTCAGTATCTTTTCCCTTCCAGCGGTATCACTCCGATCGCGAAGTGAAGGGGGCGGAGCTATCCTCAGTAGGGTATAGTGCATTGCCAGCTGAGTACGGTCCGCCCTTGTCTGGATATAGCGATCGCCGGGGAGATTAAGTTTTCCGCGGCGTATATGGACAGGAGGATTTACTCCTCCGGCCCCTGCCACGGTTGCAATACTATCGAGTGCTCTGCATTAAATTTGTATCACTTGCACTTTTCAAATCACGTAGCGCATTAAGTCCTTTGAGCAGCCTTAAAGCCGCCTTTTAAGAAACGATGTAACTGCCATAAAGTACTCCTCTCGATAGGGTCGCCGAAAGCTTTCAAGAGACATTCTCTCTCTGAGCCTCTGATCATATGACTCTGCGATCTGCTGGAAGCTGTGATCTGCATCTGGTATTATGATTAGCTCCACATTATCATTACCATGCTCTTTCAAATCCCGCTCGATCATGAATGCATCCTCAACCGGAACGTTTAGATCGCACGCACCGTGAATTACAAGCACCGGCTTTTGTATGTACTTGAACTGGTTTTTCGGTGAGTGTTCGGGTAAATAGCAGATCGGGTCGTGCCGGATCCTCCACGTTTTTCCCTTGTAGCTGAAGCAGTGTTCGGCCTCACCCATCATCGCTCTTTCTATAAGCATCTGGAGGTTCAGTCCTATAACCAGGCCCACTGGGTCGTTCTCCTCCACCCATTGGAGGTTTTCCGGGCTCTGCGCGGCATATTCTGCCACTCTTCGGTAGTTGAAGATCATCATCTCTGCATAGTCCCTGTAAAGACCTCCCTGTAGAATGTAGGCTCTAGCACTCCTCTCCTTTTTAGCCAGAAGACATGCTGTGTAGACTCCAGCGCTTTGACCTAGAACGGCGATTCTTTCGGGATCTATGAGATCAAGAGAAGATAGCGCCCGATAGGCAGCAATTGCATCTTCGGCATCCTGAAGGTACCCTCCCTCATAGAGAGGAGCTTCGCTCTCTCCAATACCTCTTCTGTCCCATGAGAATGTTGCAAATCCTTCAGAGGCCAATCTTTTTGAAATCTCCAGAAAGAAATTCTTTTTGGGTGGTGGCCTTCCGGCAGGCCTGTTTAAGAGATTTCCGTCCCTGTCCTGCTCGAGGGATCCATGAATCAGAAGGACTGCAGGTAAAGGATCTTTAATCCCAACTGGATACCTGAGGACTCCAGCAAGCCGTAAGGAGCTGCTGTAAAAGATAACCGGTTTTTCACCCATCACCTTTTCTCCGGACACGACTAATCCCATCCTGTATCTCTGGTCATTATCAGATAGAGGAACATGGGTACCCCTATGAATGAGATGACGATCCCTATAGGTATGATTATTGGCGCCAGGATCACTCTTCCAACGATGTCAGCCCCGATCACAAGGATAGAGCCGACAACGCATGAGGCGGGAAGGAGAAACCTGTGGTCGCTTCCCAGTACCATCCTGGCAACGTGTGGTGCAACCAACCCCACAAAACCGATTATCCCTGTGAAGCAGACTATCGCAGCCGTGATGAAGGACGATAGCAGAAGCGACACATTTCTCACTCGAGCCACATTTATCCCGAGGCTTTTAGCAGCCTCATCGCCTCCAGCGAACATTATATTCAGGTCCCATGAGAGACGGATAAAAACTGGCATCGACAGGAGAAACACTACAGTGACCACTGTCAGTTTGTGCCAGTCGGCTCCGGAGAGAGTTCCAAAGGTCCAGTTGACCATGGCATTGAGCTGCTGCTCATTCGCAAAGAACTGTAGTATCGCCGTCAACGATCCAAAGAAGTACGTTAGCGCTATACCCGCAAGGACCATAGTCTCGGGGGACGATCTCTTCAAGCGGCTTATAAAAAATACCAGGAAACCACAGCCGATAGCTGATATGAAGGCGCTCAGGATTATAATGTACGTTCCGATACCCGCATAACCTACCCCGAATATTATTGCCATCGAGGCACCGAAGGCCGCGGCAGATGATATCCCCACAGTGAACGGACTGACAAGAGGATTTCTTGTTACACCCTGCATCACCGCCCCTGCTACCCCCAGCCCCGCCCCTGCCACTATACCCATAAAGATACGGGGAAGCCTGAGATGCCAGATTATCGATTTCACGAAGGGATCGCTTTCTACAAATGGGAAGTACCTCGATAGTATCGCACGAAAAACCTCGCTCCAGCTTTCTGTGGCACCCCCAAGGGAGGCCGATAAAACAGCCAGAAACAGCATAATGGCAAGGCTCACAATCAGAAACATAATCTTCCGTGCGATAAACTCCGAATAGGCTTGCCTAGCATCCTTACTGTCAGCCTTCTCTGTTATCTTTAAAGACGTGCTCGTAATTCTATTTGGAAGATGCATAAGGTCTATCAGCTCCCAAGACGGTTCATAGAGTCGCAGCTGATCGCACCAGGAGCACATTAACGGGTGTGGGAACAGCTGTATAATTATCTCTAAAAATCAGGGGTTGGGATAGAGGTATATGCCTCTGTACTCCAACCCCTGGAACCTCTTCAGATACTCTCTGTAGAACTCTATCGGATCCAGATCCTTGAACTTATCCGGATATAGCACCTTGGCCAGGAAGACAGGTCCAAACTTCTTACCGGCCCCGCCGGTTACGTCGAAGCTTATGACATAGACCTCGCCGTTCTTAACTGCCTTTGTGTTCGCAAGCTCAGGCCGGCTCATGATCTCATCTCGAATGGCCTTGAACTGCTCCTCACTCTCTGCGTTCCATCCTAAAGTGGTACCCTTGAATATCACGTCAGGATTCCTTCTGGCAACGTCCTCAGGATCAACCTCAAAGGCCAGCTCTGATCTCTCAGGGTACAGGTCCTTGCCGCCTGCAGCGCGGATCATATTGGGTATTCCGCTGCCGTAGCCTGCTCCACCATAGGTGAGATATTTTTTGGCGCCCTCGAAATAAACGGTCTTGCGATCTGAGTCCGGTATCGTGGCAAGTGTCCGGTTGATCAGGTCATAATAGCTCCTGAAGAATGACATGTATTCCTCGGCTTCGGCTTCCTTTCCAAGCATCCTGCCAAGCGTTCTTATCTCATCGAACCAGACCTCGGTCCTGTAGAAATCCAGCCCCACAACCTTTATCCCAAATGGTTCCAGCTTCTTTTGCACCTCATCGGGCTCTGGTGGATACCCGGCTGACAGGCATATGACAACATCGGGTTTCAACTCGGCTATCTTCTCATAGTTCGGCTCCTCTTGAGTTCCCACCACAGGCACGTTTGCCAGCTCTGGAAGTGTTCCCTTATCCACCTCATCTTTGGTTGACTGATCCATGCCTACAATTCTGTCCACCGCCCCCAGTGCTCGCATCTCTTTAGCTGGGTTGCTCCAAAGAACCACCACAGACTTCACAGGATATGGGACTGTTACCTCCCTTCCAGCGGAATCTACTATAGTTATGACCTCATCAGAGCTCGATGCATATGCTCCTATTCCCAGTGCCATTAAAATCGATGCAGTCAAAAATAAAGAGACTACTTGCATCAATCTGATAAGCAAATTTTACACCTCTCCAAGATTTTTCATATTAAGTAACTTCTTTTATTAAAGATATATGAATATTTCGGTGTTGTTTATTAAAATTATTTATTTATTCAGAGAAATGTGTATATATACATCGATTTTGATGTAATTTATGCTAAAGAGTAACATTAAATAACAAAATTATCGATATTCTATAACCAGATGGCTGCGGTGTCCATAATCCAACAGCCATCCACACGACTATAAAGGAGGAAGAGCATGGGAACTGCAAAATCGATCATCGCGCTGATCGTAATGTCGTGCTGCATAATCGCCCAGGCTTCAGCGGCGGATTTTGTGCTGCACATATTCGGAAACGCTAACATGGATGACCGGATCGACGGAGATGATCTGGAATTCCTCAGCATGGTCGTTAAGGGTGAGAAAAATGCCACCGAGCTCTGCGATGCTGATCACAACGGCGTGGTGGATGCATCCGACATCTCCCACGTGGAGCGTATCATTAATGGAACCGCGACCGAGATAACTGTGATCGATTCTGATGGGAAGGTGGTAACACTACCTCAGCCGCTGGAGAGGCTGGTGATCTACAATCATCAGTGTGCAGAGGTGCTTCAGCTCCTGGGTGTCGATGACAGGGTTGTGGGTGTCAGGGATACCTTTGCGGAGCAGAAAAACCGCTTTCCAAGACTGAGCAGGGTTACAAGCATTGGGAGTGGTGCCGAACCCAACATCGAGGCTATACTCAAGACCGATCCGCAGGTTGTGCTGGCATACACATTCTATCCTGCTGAGGATGCACTTGACGCGAAGCTTCCTCCAGAAGTAAAGGTTCTGCGTCTGGACTGCGAGTGCAGCGGCATTGGACCCAATGCGATGCGGGAGAAGATAACCATGATGGGGTACATATTTGGCGCAAGAGACCGCGCGGAGAAGTACCTGAAATGGCATGATGGCATCGTTTCCCTGGTTGAGGAGAGGGTGAAAACCGTCCCTGAGGATAAGAGGGTGCGCGTGTATCTCGAAAGCACACCAGAAGGAAAGAATCCTCTGACTTCAAGAACCGCCATAGGCAGCGGTCATGCTGCAAACAAGCTCGTTGAGATGGCGGGAGGTGTGAACATAGCAGCTGGCCATCTTCCGCTCTACCTGGACACACCTATAGAATACGGCGAGATCCAGACTGAGTGGGTGCTCTCCCAGAATCCAGATGTCATAGTCGGAAGAGCCATGGGAAAGGGGATAAGACCCTATGAGAATGAGAACTCGAGCCTGCTTCAGAGCTATGATCAGGAGATCAGGAACCTTCCTGGTTTCGACAGGGTTAAGGCGGTACGGGATGGCAGGGTCTATATAATAACAAATGACTACGCTGTTACGCCGAACTATCCATCTGCTCTGCTGGCACTTGCCAAGTGGTTCTATCCGGAGCTCTTCCAGGATGTCGATCCGGTGGCTGCACATCAGGAGTACGTCAATATGATGGGGCTGGATTTCGATGTGAGAAAGAGAGGTGCCTTCACGTTCCATGCGAGCGACTCAGCGTGAGGAACTGGCTCGGTTGAAAGGGATACCTCAAACAATATTTTTCAATTTTTG
>NZ_JASFYM010000024.1 GCF_030055635.1 Methanothrix sp.
TCAAGTTAATAAGTAATTTGTATTTCGTGTCAATTAAAATAAATTGGGGTCCCTTTACGGGACTTTCTGGTACCTGTCTGTCGAGAACTTCTCGATTGTGCCGTTCCAGGCCGGCTTGAACGTGCTTATGGATGTGTTCCTGCATGTGCAGTCGAAGATCCCTATCTGCCCCTTGTTCGCCTTGCTGTAATCAGGGACATCGAAGAACCCGCCCATGCAGCACGGGAGCCAGTCCTCCATCGTCACAGCCCTGGACTTCGTGACCTCCAGCTTCATGCTCCTCTGTATGTCGAAGTTGCCGATGTAGTTCTCATCGATCTCGATAAGCGAGCCCTTCACACCGAGAGTCTTCATCGATGAGGAGGGGCCGTAGACTGTTACCTTTTTATCTTTGCCAGTCTTCGGGTCTTTTACTGTTTTTGATCCAGCCTTTAAAGTCTGTGGATTTGTTAGCAGCTCCGCGATATGCACGGTACCCTGGATGACCTTGTCCTCGAGCTTCATGCTCGCCAGACCATACCCGTCCTTCGTCTCCGTGGGTCCTGTGCAGTTCAGCTCTACAGCCATATCGCCCACGAAGCCGCGTGCGTACTCAAGCTGGTGGAGCATCATGCTCCCCTCCTGGTAGCTCTTCGCGACTGTCCTGTCCTTCAGAAGGGAGTTGTATGTTATCGGGTGAGAGGCATACCATCCTGTGCCGTATGCAAAGGTCATGGGCGACTGTGTCATGTCGCTCTGCCTGGTGAGCTTGATCACGCTGTTCGCGCCGGTCCACTGCTGCTTCCAGTCCGGTACAATCTTTCCGGTCGAAAGAGTCTGATAATAATAATATCCACCATGTCCCGTCTTCTGCTGCGAGTCTATTATATCCGCCACATCAAACGATCCGCTTCCGTGCATGTACTCGACAGCAGAGAGGTTGTTGGTGTTTATATTCTGGTACACCATCACAAAGCCCTCGCCGGTCACATCACCCTCTGAGTGATGAGTGTGCTTCAGAGCCTCCTTTCCTGGGTTGAGATCCCATAAACCTGCATATGAGCTTCCCAGTACAGATAATAGTACCAAGGAGATCACAATCATTTTGTTTTTCAGACGATTCATTTATATCCTCCCTCTTTTTAATACATTTTTTCAATATCATGAGATAAAGTATTATTTAAGTATTACTCTATCTGAAAAAGTCCTCTCATCTATGCTGGTGATATGATTTTGATCTTGGTGTAAAGCACTGAGATCCGAAGCTTCTCGATTCTTGAGAGAAAGAGATGTCCTGGAGAGCAGAGCATCGACAGAGATCACGCTGTTCAGCACCTCGATCTCCTTCAGGGATCTCTTAAGCATGGCCTGATCCTCAGTCTCAATTATCGCCAGAAAGTCATGATCGCCGAAGAGGGTGTACAGCTTCTCCACGCCCTCAATGGCCTTTATGGAGGTGTATGCGATGTTCTCCTGGCAGGGGACAGCCTTGATAAGAACTACAGCAGAGACCATGCTCCACCCCCGATCAGTAGGTCGCGCCTCCAGTGGGTATCTGCGTGTTTACAGAGCACCTTCCGGCGAGGGGACATATGCTGCATCTGAGCGCGAGGTATCTGACCGCGCCGGGTCTCAATCCAGCACGGTACAGCTTTTCGAGACAGCTCTCATACTCGATCAGATCATCCACTGTTGTGTTGTAGAGAACCCAATCAGATCCGGACAATCCTGACACCTCCGCAGAAATGATCAGAGGCCGAGGGCCTCTTTAATCAGTGAAAACACCTGGGTGTTGTCCATCAGTCCATGCACCAAGCTCGCTCCAGGACCTGTGGCCCTGATGGTGACATCTGCTCCTGTATGTGTGGCCTCGTCCATCTCCACGAGGAAGTTGCATTTCGGACTCTTGATCTCCACAGTACCTGAGCCGAAAACCGGCATGATGCCGCCGCTCTCATAGGACTCCAGGTTCTCCGGCTGGATGATGAGACCGCCGCACTCGTGATCCGCTGTTACAATCACCAGAGTATCCTTGTTCTTCATCGCAAAATCGAGCGCCTTTCCCACAGCCTCATCAAATGCCAGTGTGTCCATGGTGGCGTTCTCCAGGCTCCTCTCATGACAGGCGTGATCTATCCTGCCACCCTCCACCATCAGGAAGAACCCCTTCGGGTTCTTCGAGAGCAGATAGATCGCCTTCTCGGTCATCTCAGCCAGGCTGGGGTCAGGATCAGAGGATCTCGCCCTTACCAGCTCGTACTCCATATGCGAGTTCTCGAAGATGCCGAGAAGCCTCTCTGTGGAATTTGCATCAAGCCCTCTGAAGGCTGTTCCATTGTAAACAAAAGTGTAGCCGAGGGCGGTTGCAGTCTCTATGAGATTCCTGTCATCCGTTCTCTTCCCCTTCCCGCCCAGCGGGCTCGTATCGTTTTTGCCGATGAAATAGCTCATTCCGCCACCGAGCGCTACCTCCACCCCGCTTGTCAGAAGCTGCTCCGCAATCTTACTCTCGTTGTCCCTGTTGTCCACATGCGCGTAAAATGCCGCGGGGGTTGCATGGGTTATCCTGGTTGTGGTGACCACGCCCGTTGAGAGACCGGCCTTCTCAGCAAGCTCAAGGATTGTTGTGAGGTTCCTTCCATCCCTGATACCGGGAATCGCGGTGGCATCCTGACCGATCACACCGTTGTTTGTCTTGTGTCCTGTGGCCATCGCTGTTGATGCTGGGGCAGAATCCGTCACAAAGGAGTTCGCGCTGAATGTCCTGAGGATCCCCGTGTGCTCCATGCTGTCCATGTACAGGCGGGTATCCGCATATCTTGAAAGATTCCATCCGGCCTTCTCAATTCTGGCCATCGTCTCCTGGCTTATTCCCATGCCATCGCCTATCATCAGGATCACATTCTTGGCCCTCTGAGAATCCTTAAGCTCAGAGCCGTCTGCGCTGCCGATGGTCACGCACGAGAGCATGATCATCAAGCTAAGAAGTGCTGAAGTATATACTCCCATCTTCATTCAGAGACCTCCAAGCATCGATTTTTATTGGTGAATTTAATTTTGATCGAAATAGAATATAGTTTAGAACATTGTGTATATAGATTAATTTAAAATATATTCGAAGCGTTCGACGAAAATTGGAGCGCCCGTCTATGTTGTGGTTTCGGTCGCTGAATGGTGTATCGCTATATGATCCGCAATTTTCAGAGGGGGAACAGAAGTCTTCTTCCTTTTATCTCAAGCATCTCGACATCAATCCCATAAGCTGCTCGAATGTTCTCTACTGTCATGACCTCTTCGGGTGCGCCCATCGCGATGACATTATGCATTTCTGAGGGATCACCATCGACCTTTCTCATCAGGACTATTCTGTCAGAGAAGATCAGCGCATGGTTTGGATCGTGAAGCGACATCACAACCGTCATCAGGCCGCTTTCAGCGAACCCCCTGACGGTCTTCAGAATCCTGATCTGGTTCCTGAAATCGAGGTACGAGGTCGGCTCGTCGAGCAGCAAAAATGACGGCTCCTGCGCCAGCGCCCTTGCAATCATCGCAAGCTGGCGCTCGCCGCCGCTTATCTGATTGTATGGACGATCTGCTAAGTGAAGAGCAGCAACCATCTCCAGGGCCCTGTATGCCTTCTCCAGATCGCGCTTGCCTGGCTTTGATAAAGGGGAGATATATGAAAGCCTGCCGGTTAGCACCACATCCAGGACTGTGAATGGAAATGTCGACCTGTGGGCCTGCGGCACGTGCCCCATGAGCCTTGCCATCTCATTGGGCCTTATGGATCTGGTATCTCTTCCGTCGACATAAACCCGTCCGCTTGTTTGTGGCAGCAGCCCGTTGATTATCTTAAGCAACGTGGTCTTGCCGCAACCGTTTGGCCCCAGGAGGGTGACCACTTTTCCCTTTTCGATCTCCATGCATATGTTGTTGAGCACAGACCTGCCGTTATAGCTGAGCGATACACCATCGATCAGGATCCCATCACCAGAAGTCATTCCCATCCTCCGCTGCGTGTGCTTCTGAGCAGATACGCGAAGAACGGTGCACCTATCAGCGTGGTGATCACGCCTACAGGAACCTCAAAGCCCATTCCAGCGCGCGCAATATCGTCGACAAGAACCATGAACGCTGCTCCGGATGTTATGCAGAGCGGTATCAGATATGTATGATCGGGACCGAATATCATCCGCATCATGTGCGGTATCACAAGCCCGACAAAGCCTATTATCCCAGCAACTGAGACAACAGATGATGCAGCCAGAGAGGCTGCCAAGACGAATACAGCCTTGTAAAGCTCAGGGTTCATGCCCACCGATCTGGCCTCCTCATCCCCAAGAGCCAGGACGTTTAGCCTCCATCTAAGTAGAAATATCGTCACACATCCGATAAATGCAAGAGGGAATGAGCTGTGGATCTTCGACCAGCTCGCGCTTGCGAGGCTTCCCATGAGCCAGTAGACTATGCTCTGTAGGGCTCGTTCATTCACGGCCATCTGGACGATCGAAAGCAGGGAGTCAAAGAGTGCTGAGACGATCACACCTGCAAGCAGCAGGGATATTACAGGAGTGCTCCCGCGGGATGTTGCTATGTAGTATGCAAACCCAACTGCAACCAGGCTGAAGAAGAGTGCCGAGAGCTGTACAGGAAACTGAGGGGCAACAGCGAGCGAGAGAGCAGCACCAAATGCCGCACCCGATGAAAGTCCCAATATGTAAGGGCTTACCAGTGGGTTCCTGAATATCCCCTGAAATGCCGCGCCAGATACGGAGAGAGACGCACCGACCAGCATTCCAAGAAGAATGCGTGGGAGTCTGACCTCAAATATCACAGTGCTGTACACACTTGGATGTGACGTCTCAACACCCATGAGATTTAATATCATGACCCGAACGAGATCATCTGGTGCTATCGTGAACTTGCCTATAAAAAGCGAGAAGACCATTGCTATCAGCGGGGAGATTAATATAAAAATATAAAGGTATTTTTTATACGACATCAGGCTACCGACCGTCATGCCCTTTCCATGCTCGGGTAATGCACTCCCCACATTTCCACATGGAAGTCATCTATGGTCTTGTTCATATCTACGTCCTTGAACCTATCCGGATGGAGATCCATTGCGATATGAAGCAGTGCTAATGGCATTCTCGGAGAGAACGCATCGAAGAGATATGGATTCCTAATCTCGTAGACACGGCCGTTCTTCACAGCGTTTATATCCTTCCAGCCTTTGAAATCCTCACCGGTCATGATGTCCTCAGGATCGAGATTCTCGTTGTACCACATGTATATCACATCGGGATTGAGCTTTATCAGCGTCTCCAGGTTTAAGACAGGGTGCTCCATCGCCATGGCGGTATCGTTCTCAGCGAACTTCATAACATTGACACCGCCGGCAAGCTCTATGATATCATTTATCCCGCTTTTTACCCCCGCTGTGCCCAGAACATCGGTCCACATCCAGTAAACCTTCGGCCTCTCGCTCTCCGGAATGCTGCTGGTCACACCGGTTGTTATGTTCATGTAATCATGTATTATCCTCTTCACCTCAGCAGCCCGCTCCGTTCTGCCAGATATCGCCCCCATAGTGTCAACCTGATGGAGCACATCCTCCACGGATCGGACGAATATCGCAAAGACAGGCACACCAAGCGTCTCCTCGATCGCTTGTATGTTGACATCTTCCGTGGTGGTGGCCCAGAGGACCACGAGATCCGGATTCGCCCTGGCCAGGGATTCGAGATCAACACGATCGCCTGCCACGCTTATTGTGAGCTTCTTCTCGAAGTCCGGATCTATAACCGGGAAAATATCATCGAGCAGCTTTCGCATCCATCTGTCATCCTTCAGGGCCACGATGTTCTTGGGATCCCCCACTGCATAGTAGGTCTTGAGTGCGTTCTCCATCATGAAGACTATGCGCTCGCTGGGCGAGCTGATCGTTACATCACGCCCGAGGTCGTCCCTGACTGTGACCTCTTCGCAGGACACAGCTGATACAGCCAGAACAAAGCATACAAAGGCTGTAATCGCAGATCTCTTATGCATTTTTATCACCGATATCTAACTTAAGTATAAGTTTTTTAGGTTAAATAACATCATGTGCTATTTAATCTTTGCTAAATTGACATTCATCAAGCCCAAAGAGCTTGATTCCAGCATCTTACGGGCAGATTGGATCACTTTATGTATGGCTGATGCCTTTGGCAGTCTGTTAATCTGTAATGTCTCATCCAGCTGATTCGGCAGATTGGTAATCTCGCAGAAAGAGACAGAGTCCACGGTGATAGGAGCTACAGAGTTTGCCTCTCTGACGATTCGACCGCACGAGTCTCTATAATATTGGTCTCACATCTTAATACTAATAACTTACTTATATGACAAGATGTGATCAACCCACACAGAGGTATAAAAGATGCATCATCTCAAGAGGCGTACAATCCCGTTCACATCAATTGTCGGCCAGGATATGATGAAGCTGGCCCTTGTGCTCAACGCCATAAATCCAAGAATAGGCGGTGTCCTCATACGGGGAGACAAGGGCACCGCGAAATCCACGGCAGTTCGCGCCCTCGCAGATCTTCTCGATGAAATACCGATCGTTGACGGATGCCCGTTCAACTGCAACCCCTTCAGAGAGGATGAGATGTGTGATATATGCTACCAGAGGAGCCAGAATGGGGAGCTGCAGGTTCTCATGAGAAGGATGCCTGTCGTCGATCTCCCGCTCGGGGCCACAGAGGACAGGGTTGTTGGATCCCTGGATGTGGAGCGCGCGATAAAGGAGGGCATCAAGGCGCTGGAGCCCGGGATACTCGCAGCAGCAAACAGGGGCATTCTCTACATAGATGAGGTGAACCTCCTGGACGACCATGTCGCAGATGTTCTTCTCGATGCTGCTGCGATGGGGGTGAACATCGTCGAGAGGGAGGGGGTTTCTGTCGCCCATCCATCGAGGTTCATGCTCGTCGGGACGATGAACCCCGAGGAGGGAGAGCTCCGGCCGCAGCTCCTCGACCGCTTCGGCCTACAGGTCAATGTCGAGGTTATCTCCGATGTTGATCTCAGAGTAGAGATCGCAAAGAGGGCTGAGCGGTTTGAAGCAGATCCGGAGGGATTCGTCTCGGAGTGGAGCGAGGAGCAGAACCTTCTGAGGGAGCGTATACGCAGAGCGAAGCAGATGCTTCCTGATGTCGTTATGGACGATTCTCTCCTAAGGCTCATAGCCCAGACGTGCATCGATATGGGGGTCAGGACTCACAGAGCCGAGATAGTCACCGTCAGAACTTCCAGGACAATAGCTGCTTTCGAGGGGAGGAGTGATGTCACAGAGGAGGATGTGAGGAAGGCGATGATGCTGGCGCTGCCCCACCGCATGAGAAGCAGGCCGTTCGAGCCGCCATCGATGGCTCAGGAGAAGCTCGAGCAGGCGATGGCAAAGCACCAGGAGCAGAAGCATCAGCAGAAACACCAGCACGAGCATCCTGAGCATAAAAGTCATGAGGAGCGTTCCGAGGAGACCGGAGGGCAGGCAGACTCCAGGCCTGAGGAGAGGATCTTCGAGATAGGCTCTCCTATAGATGTGAAACAGCTCAGAAACGCCCTGAGGCGCGACAGGGTTCTGAGGAGAATGCCGAAGGGGAGAAGGGTGAGCAGCCTGAGCATGCGCAGATCCGGCAGGTACCTCAGATCCAGGCTGCCTCTGGAAGGGAGGGACATCGCATTCGATGCCACGATAAGGGCTGCTGCGCCTTACCAGCACATGCGTGAAAGAAGGTTCGCGGTCAGCATCCTCCCCCAGGACATAAGGGAGAAGGAGAGGGTGAGAAAGACCTCTGCCACTGTGCTCTTCGTCGTCGATGCGAGCGGCTCCATGGGCGCGATGCGCCGGATGGAGAGCGCCAAGGGTGCCGTGCTCTCGCTCCTCATGGAATCCTACCAGAAGAGGGACAGGATAGGGATGGTTGCGTTCAGGGGGAATGATGCAGATCTTCTTCTCCCGCCATGCTCAAGCGTGGATCTCGCAATGAAACGACTCGCAGAGCTCCCCACTGGCGGCAGAACTCCGCTGTCTGCAGGCCTCTCAAGGGCTCTCAGGGTCATACAGGGAGAGCTGATGAGGAACAGGGAGATCAGGCCGATGATGGTGCTCATTTCAGACGGCAGGGCGAACGTATCTCAATCAGGTGATCCTAAGAAGGAGATCGTTCAGCTCGCTGAGGAGGCGAGAAGGCTCGGTGTCCACACGGTGGTCATAGACACAGAGGTTGTGGGATCTTCATTCATGGAGATGAGGCTGGGGTACTGCAGGGACCTCGCGGAGGCAGCCGGTGGAAAATACTACCCCATAACAGATATCACGCCCGAAGCCCTGAGCAGGATCGTGGGGCAGGAGCACATGGGTCTGTTCCGGGGAAGCTGAGAAACCTTTTATCTCTGCAGGAGGATCTCCCCCTTCATGTCATCCCTCTCGGGAGATGTTGGCGGTCTCAGGCTTGGAAATCCTCTGATTCTCGCAGCCGGCATTCTTGGAACCACAGGCGCATCCATGCGCAGGGTTGCGCTTGCGGGTGCCGGCGCCGTGGTCACAAAGTCCATCGGAGTTGAGCCCAGGGATGGTCACCCAGGTCCAACAGTTGTCAGGCTTGGCGTTGGTCTCATAAATGCAATGGGCCTGCCAAATCCGTCTTACAGGGCATTCCAGGAGGAGATCGACGTCGCGCGAGAGGGCGGTGTGCCGGTGATAGCGAGCATCTTCGGCTCGTGTCCTGAGGAGTTCGCCGAGATCGCGGATGCTCTGGATGCAGATGGCTTCGAGCTCAACCTCTCCTGCCCGCATGCAGAGGGATACGGGATGGAGATAGGCTGCGATCCTGCGAACGTCGAGGAGATCACGAGAGCTGTGAAAAGGGCTGTGAACGTCCCTGTCTGGGTCAAGCTCACTCCGAACGTGACGGACATAAGGGTTCTGGGGATCGCAGCCCAGCGCGGTGGTGCAGATGCTGTCGTCGCCATCAACACCCTGAAGGCGATGGCGATAGATGTCGAATCCGGATACCCGATACTGGGAAATGTGATCGGCGGTCTCTCAGGCCCTGCAATCAAGCCTGTTGCTCTCAGATGCGTCTACGAGCTCTCCGGAGCTCTTGAGATACCTGTCATCGGAGTGGGCGGTGTATCATGCTGGCAGGACGCTGTCGAGATGATCATGGCAGGCGCATCTGGCGTTCAGATCGGCACAGCGCTCATGGGCGGTCTTGAGGTCATAAAGGAGATCACGAATGGGATCTCCAGGTTCCTCGAGAGGAAGGGCTGGAGGCTGGAGGATATCCGCGGAATCGCACGGAGGCGCAGATGAGGTTCAGGCCGGCAAACCTTGTCATAAAAGATGTGGTGCGTGAGACATCATCTGTAAGCACGA
>NZ_JASFYM010000025.1 GCF_030055635.1 Methanothrix sp.
ACTCCTGAACCCATCCCGAACTCAGAAGATAAGCCCGCCCACGTCCTGCACTGTACTGAGGTGCGCGAGCCCTCGGGAAATGCAGGTCGCTGCCAACTCTCACTAAAATACTTTGTACTAAAATACTTTGGTTTTGAGTCGTTTTACTGTCTGTCCTGTTCTTTTCTTTCCTGTTCTTATTAGGAATGAATGCATCTGGACAGACCGTGCTGATCTGTGCGAAAGGGTGACCCTTTGCATTTACACTCGAACTCGCCCTCTGGAGATCCTCTAGCCTATCCCCTCTTTCATGAAGACCTTCTTCGCCTCCTCGAGTATCTGGCATCCTGTGTCGAACGCCAGGTCCCTGTTGGGGGAGTTGAAGTAAAGGCGCAGCCTGTTGCCGTCCTTACTGCTATCCACAAGAAGGACCTTGATCTCCATCTCCTTCAGAACATGTGGCTGGCTCTTCGCGATCTCCAGGATTATAGATTTTGCTCTGTCTATCTTTGATGCGTCCTGTATCAGGAAATCGACCGTCCATACCGATACCGGATCCCGCATGGACCAGTTCACTATGACCTCTGTGGATATCACGCTGTTCGGAACCACAATCCTCCTCTTATCCCAGGTGCATATGACCGTGTGCCTCAGCGTGATATCCTCCACATACCCGTAGTCGTTGCGGAAGGTGACATAGTCGCCGACGCGTATCGGCTGGAAGACCGCTATGAACAGCCCTGATATGAGGTTTGAAAGAGCATCCTTCGCTGCGAAGCCTATCGCCAGGCCTGCCAGGCCGGCGCCGGCGAGCAGCGCGACAGCTATCCTGTACAGCTGTGGGATCTGGAGTATGACAAGAGCGATGCCGGCAAGGTAGATCGCCGCGACCACGATCCTTCTTATTATGATGTGAAATGTCCTGGTCCGCTCCTCCTCGACATGCTCTGCTCTGAGTATGTTGTTCTTGAGCATCCTGTCAGCAAAGCTCAAAAAGTACCTCTGCAGCATTCGATCCGCGATCTTCGCGGCGATCTCCGTCCCGATGAGGATTACAATTATTATAACAAGGTTTGCTATGAGCGCTATGGGATCTATCCTGCTCAGGGCGCTGTAGAGTATCGTGAGGGAGCTGTTGCTGCTCTGTGCCGTTATTGTCTCTATGGTTTCATTGACGACAGCAGCGGGGTAAACTGTGACGTTCTCGAGCGTGTAGCTGACCATCGCTTCCAGGTGCGAGAAGCATGAGATAAAAGTTATGCCATGGTGGAACCATGTGATAGAGTATTAAGAGTTCATAGGCAGTAAAGGTAATTAACCCGAATGGAGAGCAGGATCTCGAATCTTAAAAATCGAAAGGGATCTTGCCATCTCTGGAGGGAGGGTGTCTGACATCGCTAACAGTCTACGACGGTGGCCATGGCATTGGTGGGAACAAGATATACCTTGAGGAGGATGGTTCCGGCGTCTTCCTGGACTTCGGAAAGAACTTCAGCAAATACAGCGCATTTTACGAGGAGTTTCTCAGGAGCAGGGACGCTCGCGGCATTCACGATCTGATATACCTCAATCTCCTGCCCAGGCTGAACATATACCGCGAGGATCTCCTGCCTGCTGATGTGAATATACACACATATCCATCTCTGGGTGTGGCTGCGGTTCTTGTAACCCATGCACACTTCGACCACTGCGGGAACATCGGCATGCTCAGATCTGATATCCCCATGGTGGCATCTCCGGAGAGCCTGGTCATGATGAAGGGCATGCAGGACACGGGTCATCAGTCTCTCGAAATGGAGATGGTCTATGTATCACCGCGCGGGATGAGCGATGATCATGGATTGTGTCTTGGATCCCAGCGGAATGCATGCTACCGGGGCAGAGATATATGCTGCGCCGGAGAACTCTCCGATGAGCTCATCTCATACCTCTCCAGAAGACCCGGGCAGGAGTCTGCGAGAGCTAAAAGGCTGGAGCCAGGAAGGTGTCAGTCCGTTGATGAGGCGGAACTCCCCTTCGATGTGTCCGCGCATCCAGTCGATCATTCGGTGCCGGGTGCGACAGCCTACATACTGAGAGGCGATACCACTGTAGCATACACGGGCGATTTCCGTCTGCACGGCCGGAATAGAGAGATGACCCTTGAGTTCGTCAGAGCCGCCAGGGATGCATCTGTGCTGATAACCGAGGGCACGCGGATCCGTGAGAATGGTGGAGAGGGTGTTGTGACTGAGCAGACGGTGGCCGAGGCCTGCCTGGATGCTGTTGAGCGCTCTTCAGGCCTGGTGATCGCCGACTTCTCCCCGCGGAACTTCGAGAGGCTCGAATCCTTCCAGGAGATTGCCAGAAAGACGGGCCGCGAGCTTGTGGTCACGGCCAAGGATGCCTACCTCATGCACGCCCTCCAATCCATCGGCAGTTTCTCGATGGACAGCTCGCTGCGGATCTACAAAGAGATCTCCAGCGCCAGAGGTAAGTGGAGGGAGGAGGTCGTCGATAAGAACTACTCCAGCAGGTATGTGGATCATCTGAGCATCAGGGAGAACCCTGAGGCCTACATCCTCTGCTTCTCCTTCCTGGATATGAAGAACCTGCTGGACATAAAGCCGGATGGTGGGACGTACATCTACTCTGCGTGCGAGGCGTTCAACGAGGAGATGGAGATAGACTTCCATCGCCTCTGGCGGTGGCTCCAGCATTTCAGCATGATCTCTGTGGGGTTCGGGATCGATGGAGACGGCACGCTTCACTTCGACGGGCGATATCATGCCTCAGGCCACGCATCAGGAGATGAGATAAGAAGGATTGTTGAGACCGTTGATCCGGAGCACATAGTGCCGGTGCATACGCAGCACCTGGAATGGTTTGAGAAGAACTTCGATAATGTGGTATCTCTGGAGGAGGGAAGGCCGTACGAGTTTTAGCTCTTAAGGCGTGAGCAGGGAGCGAGAGTCAACTACTTCGGTCTGAAGACCGATGTAGTTGACCTTGCTGCCGGTGAAATCCTATCCACAACTGTTCAGTTACAGGAACACGACCATTTAGAGTCACTTGGTCTTGCGGTTCGCATCAGAATCGATGCGGAAGGTTCTCCGCCCTGCGTAACACCCTAAACCACCACAAGCCTATTATCCGGTGAGGATTCCTGCTCTTAGTATGGATGTTCAGCGTTTTATTGACAACGCGATAGATGAGATCCGGCGTGAGGTAAAGGGCAAGGCGATAATAGCCCTCTCCGGCGGCGTCGACAGCTCTGTCTGCGCTGTTCTTGCGCACAGGGCTCTCGGGGATGATCTGGTACCGGTCTACGTCGACAGCGGTCTCATGAGGCGCTTCGAGTCTGAGCGGATCGTGGAGCTCTTCAGCCATCTCGGGTTGATTAAAGTGGATGCATCCGAGAGGTTCCTGAATGCGCTGAAGGGAGTGACGGATCCGGAGCAGAAGAGGAAGATCATAGGCGAGACGTTCATCAGGGTTTTCGAGGAAGTAGCAGCAGATGTCGGCGCGGAGTATCTGATCCAGGGCACTATCTACCCTGACAGGATCGAGTCTGAAGGCGGAATAAAGTCTCACCACAACGTTGGCGGGCTGCCGCTGCACATCGAGTTCAAGGGGATAATCGAGCCCATGAGGGACCTCTACAAGGACGAGGTCAGGGAGGTCGCAAGGGCGCTTGGTCTGCCGATGGAGATAAGCGAGAGGATGCCGTATCCTGGGCCCGGTCTCGCGGTCAGAATCGTTGGCGAGATAACAAAGGAGAAGCTGGAGGTCGTGCGAACCGCAAACGCGATAGTCGAGGAGGAGATCTCCGCATTCAAACCGTGGCAGGCGTTCGCAGCCGTGATCGGAAAGGCCACAGGCGTCAAGGGAGATAACAGGGTCTACGGGTGGGTCGTCGCGGTGAGGGCAGTGACCTCCAGGGATGCGATGACCGCTGACGTGCTGGAGCTTCCGTGGGATGCACTGAGGCGAATATCCTCAAGGATCACAGGCGAGATAGCCGGCGTCTCCAGGGTTGTCTACGACATCACCCCTAAACCGCCAGGAACGATAGAGTTCGAGTGATCCCGCTGAGCTTACAGAAAACACAGTGCCCAGCCCACGACGCTGAGCAACAGCCGCTAGGCTGTAAAGAGACGGAGCGCGTCTCTCAGTGCTACGAGACGTACTCCAGGAGCACGATCTTCTGCTGATCGAGATCCTCTCTAGATACATGAAGAAGCTTCTCAGGCCCGAGGACCTTCCGCCCTCTCGCCGCCTTTATGAACTTGTCCACAGGGTCGAGATCGAACGCCAGCGCCGGCGTCCTGTAGTGCATCGGGATCACGAGCTTCGGCTTTAGTTTGTCCATGACAGCCAGGGCACCCCTGGCATCTATCGTGAATGTCCCACCGACAGGAACGAGAAGGACATCCACATCGCCTATCATCCTCGCCTCATTATCGTCGAGCACATGCCCCAGGTCGCCCAGGTGGCAGAGCCTGATATCGTCCATGGTGAAGCAGAAGACCGTGTTCGTGCCCCGCAACTTACCCCCTGCATCATCGTGGTATGTCGCAACGCCCTTTACATCTATGCCAGCCGCTTTATAAATTCCAGGATGCTTTATGACGATCGGCGATCCCAGCACCGCCTCCACGTTGTTGTGATCGAAGTGGTCATGGCTCACGAGAACGATATCCGCTCTGATCGGCGGGAGCGTGTAGCCGACGCTGTCATCCGGAGGATCGGTCACGACGGTCCTTCCAATGGAATCGGTTATCTGAAAGCACGAGTGCCCGAACCACTTTATATCCATGCTCCATCACCATACCCTGCAACTTTTTCCGCACATATTGAGGTGCGGTATCTAAACCTGCCATATCAACGGTTACACAATATAAAAAGAAATGTTTTGCAATCTGCAGTGGCTCACATGCCGGTTGCGGCTGCAAGCGCCATGCTGCTCTCCCGCGAGCTGTTGCCCTCAACGAGCACGACGCTGCTGCTGTTGGTCCAGAGGTACAGGAACCTTATCGATATTCCCCGGAGATCCCTGACCATGTCCCTTATCTCGAGGGCATCATGGCCGTTTATAGTGGCATTCGCAAACCTGTCGATCCCCTCAAGGGGCGGGTACTTGAACTCCTCTCTGCTCTTGTAATTCTCGTAGGCTGCCATCGCATATCCATCGTTCTCCAGGGAGAGTATTGTGATCTTGGCATCATAGTCAACACCCATCTCGCCCCAGATGTATTTCCCGATGGATACATCCTTCACACCGCCGATCTCTCTCGCGCCGTAGAAGTCATTTATCTCCTCGGATATGTTCACTCCTGTGGTGTTCGCATCGATCACGCCCAGCAGCTTGAATCCCGCAGGGAGATTCTCGGTGGGCACACTCACAGCATGCGCCAGCCCAAGTGCGATCAGCAGAATTGAGATGATCGTTACAGATCTGGGTATCATGGTATAGCCAGGGGGTTATCGAGAGATAAAGGTTGCTATCTGCTCAAGGCAGAGGAGATCTGCTGGAACCCCTGCAAGATGCCTGATCTGTAACTGCATCACCGTCATCCAGACCCTGGTAGTGCAGCCGTACCGTTGAAACCCGCAGCGTTCAATAGATGGTTGCGGTACATTGGCTGCAGCGTATCGGTTCCTGCAGTCAGCACATTCGAGACCATGCGGAGAGTCCAGCGCAACTGCACACTACATGCTGCATTTTCGTGCCCGCAAGAGTGCAGAAAATATATATTTGAATTTCGCCGATATAAAAACGGAAAAGAATCTGATAGATACCATATAAAAGAAGGATGTTTCGGACGATGAAAGATTGTGTGGTACCTGATACAAGCGTCGTTATCGACGGCAGGATCTCGGCCAGGGTCAAGTCCGGCGCGCTCGCCGGCCGGAGAATCGTTATACCGGAGGCGGTTGTCGCTGAGCTCGAGGCTCAGGCGAACCACGGGCGCGAGATCGGGATAAAGGGGCTCGAGGAGCTTAGGCGCCTCTCGGAGCTCGCAAAGGCAGGTAAGATAGAGCTTGAGTACGTGGGTGTGAGGCCTGATCTGGATCAGATCAAGCTCGCCGGCGGCGGCGAGATCGATGCCATGATCAGGGATGTCGCCCTGGAGCTGGGAGCATCGTTTCTGACAAGCGATACGGTTCAGTACAAGGTAGCTCAGGCCATGGGACTGGATGTGGAGTACATAAGACCGGAGAGGGATGAGATAAAGAAGCTCAGCATAGAGAAGTTCTTCACAGAGGATACGCTTTCCGTTCACCTCAAAGAGGACGCGATCCCGATGGCCAAGCGCGGAGGGGTGGGCGCGTTCAAGCTTGTGAAGCTCGACGACAAGCCCCTCAGGGAGAAGGACCTGCGCGAGATGGCCAGGGAGATCATAGAGCGCGCAAAGCTCGATCCTGAGGGGTACATAGAGATCGAGAAGAACGGGGCCACTGTTGTGCAGCTCGGACCCATGCGCATCGCAATAACCAGGCCGCCGTTCTCTGATGGTCTCGAGATAACAGCGGTCAGACCTGTCGCAAAGGTCGATCTGGACTCCTACAAGCACGCTGACGAGCTCAAGGCGAGGCTGAGCGAGGGGCAGAGGGGCATTCTCATCGCAGGCCCTCCCGGCTCAGGCAAGTCGACGCTTGCAGCGGGCATAGCCGAGTACCTGCTGAAGTGCAACTACGTCGTCAAGACAATGGAGTCGCCCAGGGACCTCCAGGTGCCTCCTGAGGTGACGCAGTACGGCCCGCTCGAGGGATCGATGGAGGCATCGTCTGAGATACTGCTCCTCGTCAGGCCTGATTACACGATCTACGACGAGGTCAGGAAGACCCAGGACTTCGTGGTCTTCGCTGACATGCGGCTCGCCGGAGTGGGAATGATCGGGGTGGTGCATGCCAACAAGCCGATAGATGCGCTCCAGAGGCTTCTCGGCAGGGTTGAGCTGGGCATGATCCCCCAGGTCGTCGATACTGTGGTCTTCATAGAGCGCGGCGAGGTCACCAAGCTTCTCGATGTGGAGTTTGTCGTCAAGGTGCCGACCGGAATGGTCGAGGCGGATCTCGCCAGGCCTGTTGTGGTCGTGAGGGACTTCGAGACTGGGGCGGTGGAGTACGAGATGTACAGCTACGGCGACCAGATCGTTGTCATGCCGGTGACTAAGCCCGGAAAGAAGCCGGTATGGCGTCTTGCATCCAAGGAGATCGAGAAGGAGCTCGCCCATCACGTCAGGGGCCCTTTTGAGGTCGAGATGATCTCCGACAGCAGCATGGTCGTGACAGTTCCTGAGTCCCAGATCCCGAGGGTCATCGGAAAGGCCGGGCGGAACATAGAGCAGATAGAGCGCGCGCTCGGGATGCACATAGACATACGCGGACGCAGGGAGGAGCCGGACGTGATAACTCCCAGGGTTGAGGAGAGCGACAGGCATCTCATACTCTGGGTGGGAGCCGGCGCTGGGGCGAGCGCGGAGGTCTTCGTCGGGAGCGAGCCGGTGTTCACAGCGACGATCGGCAGGCGTGGCGACATAAGAATCGCAAAGTCCTCGGAGATAGCACGACTGATGCTGAACAGGCTCAGGAGAGGGGAGCGGGTCGAGGTCAGGCTGGTTGAGGGGTAGCCTGGGGACCGATGAGCGCGTGGGTGTACAGGCTGTTCTTCAGGCTCCTGAACAGCTTTTTCGTTCTTCCGGCATTCAGGATCGGCCTGGGGCGCATTGTCTCAAATCCGGTGACAGGCAGGGTCATGGTGCTCGTACTGAAGGGCAGGAAGACCGGAAGAACGCGTTACACGCCTGTGGGTTACGCCATCGTGAACGGGAGAATATACTGCTACCGTGGCGAGAGATCGCAGGGCACCTGGTACCTCAACCTTCTCGCAGAGCCTCATATCGAGGTCATGCTTCCCGATAGACGGATCAGAGGGCGCGCGGAGGAGGTCGTCGATGACGATGAGAAGTTCACAGCGCTGCGAGAGATACTGAAGAACGGCGGGCTGAGCGGATTCGTCTACGGGTTCAACCCCTGGAGGGTCGAGGAGGATTTGCTCAGGGAGAGGCTGAGGGGTGTGAGGGTCATTCGCATAAATCCCACATTCCGCATTAACGCTCCAGTCCGTAGTATTTTTCGCATTCTGGTCCGAACAGTTTGATGATCTTTATGGTATTCTCGTTGAGGTTAGCGATTTTCTGGTGTTTCTCGCCGCAGAGCCAT
>NZ_JASFYM010000026.1 GCF_030055635.1 Methanothrix sp.
ATATGGCTCTGCGGCGAGAAACACCAGAAAATCGCTAACCTCAACGAGAATACCATAAAGATCATCAAACTGTTCGGACCAGAATGCGAAAAATACTACGGACTGGAGCGTTAATGCGGAATGTGGGATGTCGGTTTCCATGCCGACGTTGTTCAGAATAAACACATCTGAGGAGCCGGCCATCAAGATCAACTCAATGAAGGTAGACTACCAGGTAAGCTGGATAACGCAGAAATCAGAGAGCAGGATGTCATCCGGCAGCACCTCTCTAAATTTCAGTGAAGTAATTTTATACTTAGTTCTGGTTTTTATCTTATTCGGACAGGTCCAGACTATATGCAAGCTGGCGGGCATGTTCAGAGGGCGTTTCCAAAAAGCTATTTAACACCCTCTGGGTAGATTGTGCATCCCATGGGACACGTGCTCTTCAGCCCGCTGAACTGGGGCCTTGGACATGCATCTCGCGATATTCCGATAATCAGAGAACTTCTGGCGCGTGGACATGATGTGACTGTGGCATCGAGCGGAAATGCGCTGGAGCTTCTGCGAAAGGAGTTTCCGGAGTGCAGGTTTATAGTATTCGAGGACTACCCTGTGCCATACAGCTCGACGAGATTCTTCCTCCCAAAGTTCACCGCCTACCTCCCCATAATGATGAAGGCTCTGGCAGACGAGCGCAGAAACCTGGCGCGGATTCTATCGAGAGACAGATATGACCTGATCGTAAGCGACAACCGCATGGGTGTTTACTCAAAAGATATACCATCATTTTTCATAACCCATCAGCTCAGGTTCAGTGTCCCATTCTTCCTGTGGCCTGTGGAGCTTGCAACGCTCTATGTCAACGGATACTTCCACAAGAAGTTCACAGGCGTCATAGTTCCTGACAACCCTCCAGGACCTAACTCAATTAGCGGAAAGCTCTCGCGATCCAGCTTCAGGGTCACAAATGTCAGGACATTCTACTCGGGCATTCTCTGCAGCACAAAAAAGATGGATGTGCGAGAGGATCTGGACTTTCTCGTTATAATCTCTGGTCCCGAGCCTCAGAGGACCAAGCTGGAGGAGATCATGCTCTCCCGCATAACCGAGCTTCCCGGGAAGAAGGTTGTGCTCCTAGGAAGCCCGAGGAAAAACAGCTTCATACAGCTTGATGAGAGCACTCGTGTCTACTCATATGTTCCCACTGATTTAAAGGTGGAGCTCATGAACCGGGCGAGGTTCGTGATAAGCAGGTCCGGCTACACGACAATGATGGAGATCGCGGAGCTCGGCAAAAAGCACGGCCTTTTCATACCGACACCCGGGCAGACCGAGCAGGAGTACCTCTCGAGGTTCTACAGAAAGAGGGGATGGTTCCTCTCAAGGAGTCAGTACAGGCTCGATCTGGCGAGAGACGTGGAGAGGGCCATGGAGTACAGCGGGTTCCCGGAGATGCCGAAGACTGAGGAGAACGTGAGGAACCTCTACGAGAACCTGTTCGCTCAGTATCTGGAATAACAAAGAGAATAGACCGGCCGCGGTCCAGCAGTGGCGATGGACTGGATGCAACCTGCGCTTCACCGACAGCATGTAACTACATGATGCAGCTCTGAGACGGGATGAGGTGTATCTGGAATGAACTCCATGAGGGCAATGCTGCTCGAGAGGCCCGGAGAGCCCCTGGTGATGAGGGAGGTCGAGATGCCAGCTCCCGGGGAGCGGGAGGTTCTGATCAGGGTGAGCGCATGCGGCGTCTGTCGCACCGACCTCCACATACTCGATGGCGAGCTCGCCGGCGCAAAGCTCCCTCTAATACCGGGTCATGAGATCGTGGGCAGGGTCGTGGCGAAGGGGGAGCACGCGGAGCGCTTCCGCACCGGCGACAGAATTGGAGTCCCATGGCTCGGATACACAGACGGCTCATGCAGGTACTGCCTGCGCGGGGAGGAGAACCTCTGCGATAACGCGAGGTTCACCGGATACACTATCGATGGAGGATACGCAGAGTACACTGTAGCAGACGAGCGCTACTGCCTGCCGATCCCTGAGAGGTATGATGATCTGAGAGCGGCGCCCCTGCTCTGCGCCGGATTGATCGGATACAGATCGTACAGGCTCGCGCTCTCGAAGGCCGGCGTGAAGCGGCTGGGCATATACGGATTTGGAGCCGCGGCTCACATAATCGCGCAGGTCGCCCTCTTCGAGGGCATCGATGTTTATGCGTTCACACGGCCAGGAGACATGGAGGCTCAGGAGTTCGCCCTCTCACTCGGCGCTGCATGGGCTGGAGGATCTGATGAGATGCCGCCGCAGGAGCTTGATGCAGCGATAATATTCGCCCCTGTCGGCTCCCTAGTTCCAGCTGCCCTCAGGGCCACATCCAAGGGAGGGACTGTCGTGTGCGGCGGGATACACATGTCTGACATCCCATCATTTCCCTACAGCATCCTCTGGGAGGAGAGGTGCATCAGGTCTGTGGCAAATCTCACGCGAAGGGATGGCGAGGAGTTCATCTCGCTCGCCAGGGATATCAACATCAGAACAGAGGTCCAGGAGTTCAGGCTCGATGAGGCGAATCATGCTCTGGATCTCCTGAGGGCAGGAAGGCTGCGTGGGGCTGCTGTCTTGAAGATCTGATGCTGAGCGGCCAGATCTGCATGGGTGTGAACTGTGAGATTTTAGACCTCAGGCAAATTTAATATACCGCATGCTCTAAAGAGAGATCAGCAATTCTGGTCGGGTGCGGGGGAGAGGGAGATCAGAAATTTTGGTAGTTAACCCCTTAATTTCCAGTGGAGATTTTAATGGAAAGCTGCAGTCGTGTAGAGTATCACCGTGAATTTATTTTTCATATGACTGATAATACTTAAATATTATTTATATTTTTAAATTCATCTCCGTGGCGTGAGTACATGAGGTATTGTGCCAAAAGATTGTGATTTCTCAGGCTACATGCCTCAGGGCTGGGTGCTTACACACGGCACGCAACGAATATATTCGCCGGCCACTTAGATCATCTCCATTGTGAATGTCTTCGATCTGCTGAATCCCAAGATAAGGGAGAGCCTCCAGCGCATGGGTTTTTCCGAGCCCACTCTGCCGCAGCGTATGGCGATCCCCGAGATACTGGCCGGAGATAACGTTCTTCTCATAGCACCAACAGGGTCCGGAAAGACAGAGGCTGCGGTCCTTCCGGTTCTTCACAAGATGATGAATATCGACGGTTCAGGGATCAAGGCACTCTACATAACCCCGCTGCGTGCGCTCAACAGGGACATGCTGAGACGCCTGGAGGAGTGGAGCAACGCGCTGGGAGTGAAAATAGCGGTCAGGCATGGAGACACCACGAAGGGGGAGCGCGCCAGCCAGAGCAGATCGCCCCCGGACCTTCTCATAACAACCCCCGAGACGCTACAGGTTATGCTTACAGGAAAGAGGCTCAGATCGAACCTGAAGAGCGTCAGGGCGGTTATAGTGGATGAGATTCACGAGCTCGCATCATCTAAGAGGGGCTCACAGCTTGCCATCCTCCTCGAGCGGCTTGTTGAGGTCGCGGGCGAGATCCAGAGGATCGGGCTCTCGGCCACGGTCGGCTCCCCAGAGGAGGTCGCAAGGCTGCTCACCGGTATCTCCAGAGATTGCAGGATCCTCAGAGCAGATGTTGAAAGGCTCGTGGATTTCAGGGTCGTGGCGCCACGACCAGGGCGTGGTGATAACGCGCTCGCGGGCCAGCTCGGATGCGAGCCGGCGCTTGCAGCGCACATATCGTGCATACGGGATCTTGTGAGGTTAAAAAAGAGTTTGATCTTCGTCAACACCCGGCAGGCTGCCGAGGTTCTCGGATACAGGCTGAAGATGCTCGGAGAGCCGATCGGAGTCCACCACGGAAGCTTATCGAGAGAGGCCAGAATGGAGGCTGAGGAGGCTTTCAAGCGCGGCGATCTTCGCGGCCTGATCTGCACATCCTCCATGGAGCTCGGAATCGACATCGGTGATGTGGAGCACGTGATCCAGTACAGCTCGCCCAGGGACGTCTCCAGGCTCATCCAGCGGGTTGGAAGATCTGGCCATGGCATCGGCAGGGTTTCATCAGGCACAATAATTGCGACGTGCCCTGATGACATCGCCGAGGCATGCGCCATAGCCAGGCGGGCATCATCCGGCGAGCTCGAGGAGGTGAGGATACATGAGAAGCCGCTGGACGTCCTGGCGAACCAGCTGGTCGGCCTGTCCCTGGATTTCAGGGAGATAGGGATCGAGAGGGCATTTGAGATAATCAGAAGGTCGTACCCCTTCAGGGATCTCAGCATGGACGAGATGCTCAGCGTGCTGGATATACTGAGAGGGAACAGGCTGTGCACTGTCGAAGATGGAACCATAAAAAGAAGGCGCAGGGGCTGGGAGTACTACTTCGAGAACCTCTCGATGATACCCGATGAGAAGCGCTACGATGTCTACGACATAGTCTCAAGGCGCCAGATCGGCACGCTCGACGAGGCTTTTGTTGTGAGCTTCGCAAGCCCGGGAGCGACGTTCGTCACCCGCGGCGAGATCTGGGAGATCGTCGAGATAGAGGATGATACCATAAAGGTCGTGCCGATCCAGAGGAGCGGGGAGATACCGAGCTGGAGCGGAGAGGAGATACCTGTGCCGTATGATGTGGCGCAGGAGGTCGGAGAGATCAGGTCGCATCTGGCGAGAGAGCTCGAGGAGCACGGAGAGGAGGATGCGATACATTGGCTCCTTACACGCTACCCTGTGGACAGGGAGGCTGCAGAACAGCTCGTCGATCAGGTAAAACGTCAATTGGGCGCAGGCTGCGCTGTACCCGATGATAAAACTGTGACGATCGAATCAGATGGCTCTTTTGTGGTGATTAACGCATGCATCGGCCACAGAGCGAACGATGCGCTTGGGAGGGCGATAACCGCGATACTCTCGACGCGCTTCGGCTCAAGCGTCGCCATGGAGATCGACCCTTACAGGATACAGCTGACGCTGCCAAAGAGGATGATGGCAGAGGAGCTGCTGAACGTCATCAGCGATCTCAGCTCCGCTCAAATGAGAGTGATCCTGGAGCTGAGCCTGAAGAACACGACTCTGTTCAGATGGAAGATGGTGCATGTTGCCAGGAAGTTCGGCTCGCTCTCGAAGGATATAGATTACGAGAGGGTATCTCTCGTCAGGGTTCTGGGAGTATTCGAGGGCACACCGATGTACAGAGAGGCTATCCGTGAGATCTACCAGGAGCGGCTGGATGTCGATACCGCGGGGAATATACTGGATCGCATGAAATCGGGGGAGATCCAGGTGATCACAGGCGATCTGAGCCCGATAGGATCCTCAGGGAGGGGAGGCGGGCATGACCTGATCGCTCCCGAGCATGCAGACGCAGCTGTTATAGAGCTCCTCAAGAACCGGATACTCCACGACAGGGTGCTTCTGTTCTGTGTGAGCTGCAAGAAATGGAAATCGCTGAGGGAAGTTGGCAGGGTGCCGGATCGGCCTGAGTGCCCGCTCTGCGGCTCAAGAATGATAGCAGCTCTGAAGCCTTGGGAGGACGAGGAGATAAAGATCGTCAGGATGCCGGAGGAGAAGAAGAGCGCTGAGGAAAAGAGACGCACAAAGAGGGTTTACAGGAACGCGAACCTTGTGCTCAGCTACGGGAAAACAGCTGCAATCGCCCTTGCCAGCAGAGGTCTCGGCCCTGAGACCGCGGCCAGGGTCATAAAGAAGATGCACTCTGATGAGCTTGAGTTCTACAGGGACATACTCAGGGCTGAGAGGGAGTATGCCAGAACAAAGAGGTTCTGGGGAGATTGAGATCTTCGCTCTTGTGTGTTCAGCAACTTAGAGGTTCAGCAAGCAGGTTGCTGGAGGCACACATTCATTATCCAAAAACGCATAGCTGGGCCGGTGTTTCTTCTGGAAAGTTATCATACGGACAAGAGCGGAGATCTTTATGCTGATGAGCTGCAAACACATCATCGTAAACAGCAGAAGCAATAGCCTCTGATGTGCCTCTGGGCTTCAGGATGATCTCAAGACTGCGCTCGCGTCTCAACCGCTTGTCACGGCGTACCTGTCGGGAACGCGCGTCACGTACGGTTTCTGCGAGATGTAAAGCCACAACGTTGCGCACAGAATCCCGATGAGCACGTACATCATCCCGAGAACCGGAATCATGTTACCCCGGTTCAGTGATATCAGGGACATGCCGATGCTTCCTGCTGTTATCCCAGAACAGCTCATCAGAGCGGCAGCGGATCCTGTATCCTCTCTCTGCTGCTCGAGCATCAGGTTGGTCCCCGGCGTGCGAACAGCCCCTGCGGCGATTGTTGCTGGCAGTAGCACGGCTGCAAACATCCATGGGCTCCGGGTTCCCAGAATTACAATGAGCATCCCGCTCAGGATCATCACACCAAAGCACATCGTCACAAACGATCTTCGGCTCATCCTCCTTGAGAGCCTCAGGTAGATCGTCGGGGAGGAGATCATCCCGATGGCGTTGAACGCGAAGAAGTAGCTGTACGCCAGCTCGTTCAGACCGAAGCCTCTGATGTAGATGTAGGATGATGATGCTATGAATGCCATCGCCGAGATGCTTGGGAGGGAGAAGAGGACAAGAAGCGATGCGAACGCCGGGTTCCTGGCAACCACGTACAATCTTCCCAGCGCATGTGAGAGAGGTCCGCTGTATCGTCTCTCCAGAGTCTCCTGGAGAGCAGCGCTTCCCGCAAGCGCCATGAGTCCTATGAACGCCAGCGCTCCAAAGAGCCCGCGCCATGAGGTGAACCTGAGCAGGATGGCACCGATGACAGGCGCTGACACCGGAGATATCAGGACCATGGTCTGGACCACTGCAAGGATCGGCTCCCTGCTCCTGACATCGTACACATCCTTGATCATGGCCGTGGCCACGGCAAACCCGCTGCTTCCTCCGATTGCCTCCAGGATGCGAAATGCTATCATCTGGTATATGTCTGTGGATAAAGCGCATCCAATGCTGGCCGCTGAATAGAGGGAGATACCTATCAGAAGCATCGGCCTGCGGCCGTACCTGTCGCTTAGCGGGCCCCAGATGAGGGTGCCTGCGCCGAATGAGAGGAAGAACATGACCAGTGTGAGGTTTGCGAGGTCTGGAGAGACACCAAAATAATCCGCCATTCCAGGAAGCGCCGGAAGATACAGATCTGTAGACAGCGGGACAAAGGCGCTCAGCAGCGATATGAGCGCGATAAGGCCTTTATCCCCAAGGTACCTCTGTCTGGTCTGTCTTCTTGCAGATGCGATGTTCATGCTGGATCTCTGGTTTTCAGACATATTATGGACGAATCAGCAGGCACAGCTCTCTCCGTCGGAGCCAGGGTATCCCCAGAGTGCCTCATGTGATATGTGACTTCCTCTCCGGCCTGAAGGCCGGAGCTTCCTGCGCTTCGACTCCGTCGAAGCCCTTCGACGAAGTCGAAGGCTTCACAGATCCGGTTATCCAGCATCTCTACAGGCTCTACCCCTCAGTCCG
>NZ_JASFYM010000027.1 GCF_030055635.1 Methanothrix sp.
ACCCACAGAAATCGTGGAGGCGCCGGCTGAGCCCACAGCTCCTGTAAAGCCCCGAAGAGCTCTCATAATCACTGTCGCGGGAATGCTCGGCCTCATGCTCGGCGTCTTCGTAGCGTTCTTGAGGGAAGCTCTCCAAAGAGGGGAATCTACTTGAATTGCTTGCGTGAATTGGGCCGCTATCGTGTAGAGTCCTGGAAATATGAATAATTCAAACTGCATACAATTGGAACGACGGCGAAATGATTTCAGGACTCCACACTCGGTTGCGCATCGAATCCGCAGGGCGAAGGCTCTCGACAATAGTTTTATCTATCGCCATATCGACCATAATATCATGAGATGTCTCACCTATCCCTATCCGATCGAGACGCTCAGGCACTGGTACGTCACACCTGTCGGTGGGAGATCCTCAGAGCTGGATTCGGGGGAGCTGGGGCTGAACCGGGAGGCGATAGTCGAGAACACCGATCTGATACCGTTTGAGGACAGGGTTCTGCTCTCCCGACTCGAGGGCGGAAGCTCCAGACCGCTGTTCGCCAGGAAGTACTTCAGGATCGTCCCGCTCGACAGCTCAAAGCCGGACGCCCTATCGAAATCTCCGCTCGGCGAGGCCATACTCCCTGCATCCGATAACGAGACCGACCGGATAAAAGTTGGGGAGATGGTGGTGATAAACAGCGTTCTGAGCAGGGTGCACACCCGTGGGCTCCCATCGATCATAGACAGGATGATACGAAGCAGATCTGATACACACCTGCTGGACGTGATCTACGCAAGGGAGAGAAGGCAGAGCTGATGCAGACGTGAACTTTGAGCTCTGTTCTGGGCTGCGCACATTCCAGATCCGCAGTGAATCTCATTGCCATTGTATCTAGGCGAATGCCGGTGCGCATCGATCTGAGCCGGCACATCACTGCATCTCAGAGGATCTTTCGCATTATCAGAGCAGCTTCGCCATCTGAGTAGTAGCTTGGTATCACGTTATCAACCACGAAGCCCATGGATGCGTAGAGGCTCTGCGCCCTTCTGTTCCCTATCCTGACCTCAAGCGTTGCGCTCACAGCGCCGAGCCTGCTGAACAGACGGAGAATTGCGGAGAGGAGGCTCCTGCCGATGCCGCGCCCCTGGTAGGCTGGCCTCACAGCGAGCCAGAACACCCTCCCCTCGAGTGGCGTGTGCTTGAAACCTATCACAACACCCACAACACCCCCGGCGACCTCTGCGACGAGCATCGTCTGGGGGTGAAACTCATGGAATGTCATGAAGAGCTCCGGGCTGTAACCACCTCCCACCTCTCTGTCTATCTCCATAATGGCTGGCAGATCCTTAAGATCGAACTGCCTGATCACCGGCCGGAATGTGCGATCCCAGCCGTCTGAGCTTCTATCCATTGTCTGAAACGCCCTTTCAGTAGGGCAGGACGTTCGGCTTGCCCCTCGTCGATGGGATGTACGCCCAGTCAGCGGTCCTGTCTGTGTCCACACCATTTGGATATCTGGACCAGTCTGAGCCATCCTCCCTCTCGTCCATGAGCATCGGGGTCCTGTCAACCTCATTGCCCACCTGGTCGTACAGTATTACAGTAGCATTGAGCCCGTGGTCCCATCTCTGGTCGCCGGTGAGAACCCTGTAATCGCCTGCCTTCAGGACCGTCCCCACAGGCACCGTTATGGTCCCGGACCATGGGAACAGCGCTCCTGTCTCACCAGGCACCGTGGAGATGACGACCGCCTGCCATCCTCCGATATCCACATCCTCATCGCCGGAGTTGAAGAGCTCGATCCACTCCACTGCATACGGCTGGTCAGATGGCGGATTCAGCTCGAACTCATTTATGACCACACTACCCTCTGCGATGGCGAGAAGACATATCACCGAAAGCAGACATCCTGTATAGCATATGTTACCTGACATTGACATCACACCTCCCATGGCGGCCAATGGATATGAGGATTCCTATCAGCATATCACGCAATCTTTCGCTCTCATGTGCTTAGCGAGAGGCCAGCAAGACAGTTGCTGTAAGCACTCATCCATCTTCCAGGAGCGCACAGCATAACCAGTGAATCTATGGTCAAGTTATCAAATGGATAAAGAGCTCAATCTTCAGCTTGACATTGTTTATAAACAAGCTCCGCTCAATTTTTATATATTTTTATTTTAAATTTATACTGTATATCCACATGTTGCTGAATGACTGAACTGTTTTTCAGTCCACATTTGAAGTCCGGAGACTCCAAGCTCCCCTCGGCGCCACGGGTTAAAGTTATATACAAACCCCCTATGAATCAGTGACGTAAGGGCGTTATGTGGGATTACATACGCTTGCTGCAGGGAGGACCGAACATGAGAATTTTGATGCACAAAGCACTGCTCCTGATGATGGTTTTATCTGCAATGATGCTCACAGCCACGTCTCAGGAGAGCACGCAGGTTGCCCAGGTATATGATGTGGATCAGTACTTCAAGCAGAAGCCGACCTACGACATACAGCAGTTCGTCAGAACCAGGGATACGTATGATGTTGAGATGTACTTCAGGCAGAAGCCGCTTTACGACGTGCAGGCGTACTTCAAGCAGAAACCAACCTACGACATACAGCAGTTCGTCAGAACCAGGGATACGTATGATGTTGAGATGTACTTCAGGCAGAAGCCGCTTTACGACGTGCAGGCGTACTTCAAGCAGAAGCCAACCTACGACATACAGCAGTTCGTCATGACCAGGGACACGTATGATATAAGGCAGTACTCAACAAATCCCCCGTACCACACGGTTCCAACAAGCCCTTAGGCCACACAGCTCTCGGGGTAACCGGCTGAGACCGTCGGCTTCAGGTCTTCCGGAATGATTTCAGCCCCAGATTCCTCTTTTTGGTCACACAATAGCAGCACGTTGAACACTCATCACAGCTCCTGCAGTGGTACCGCTGATCTGGAATACCCCCACCATCGACATCTCCTTACAACATGCTCAGAACCGCAATAAACGCATCTGACGCCATTGACAATATCATCTCACGCAATATCTTGTAACACTCATCCTCATCCGGCATGGATGACTCGATGTCCATACGAGACTCCATCGGCAATCGGGAATAACATGCTGTTATGGGGCCATGAGCGCAAGAGCGAGCACCTGAGCTGCTCCATAAATAGGCGTAGAAGAGGCCGGCCGCTGGTTATCACCAGCGTGTGAGCATGGGCCTGTTTGTCCTCAGCGCCCTCTCCGCACACTCTAGGAGAGCGCTCATGCTTCCCGAATGCCTGTACATTCCAACAAGAACCTCTGCGAGGCTCCCGTTATCGATGCGTTCTCCGATCAGCGGGAGATATGCCCTCTCCTCGGGAGACGCACACCTCTCCGCCTCCCTGTAAAGCCTCTGGAGCTCAGGGATCATCTCAGATGTGCCGGTCCTGATGGCGAGGTACATCATCTCCCTCAAACTCTCCTCATCCTCTTCCAGAGAGATATCGCTTCTCAGCAGTGCATTTATGAAGGCCGCTATGCTCATATCAGATCTTATGCACTCCTGCTCATCGATTGCTTTGACCTCAATGCACCTTCTCTTGAACCGGACTATTATACCCCTGGAGTTCACCCACTCCCTGCAGAGAAGATCCGCGCCCTGCTGCTGGAGCTTCCTGTAGATCCCTCTGTTTATCATCACGTAATCCCTGACGCTCCTGATTCTCTCAGGTATGACACCATTGCATATCTCCGGGATCTCGCGCTGGTTCTCCATGTAGAACAGAAGCCTGTTGTCCATGTATCCTGTGCACCTGCCCTCAACGAACGGTGACGCTGCGGATACTGCTATCAGATAGGGCAGCAGGGCTCTCAGCCTGTTGAACATCTCCACGAGCATATCGCCTCCGCTGTATGAGATGTTTATCTGGAGAGCCTGGATGTTGAGCCAGCCGTGCTGTTTTATATTAAAAAGCCTGTCGTAGAGGTGGTAGTACTCGGCCTCGTCGTGCTCCCAGAAGCTGGTCTGGTCGAGCGTCAGAAGGGGATGCATTCCCAGCCCGAGGAACCTGTGCTCCCCGAAGCAGCTGTAAAGCCTCCTGACGCCGTCGTAAAGCAGACCCTCAAGCGCGGCTATGCTCTCACCCGGCGGCGGGACCAGCTCCAGGACATGCTTCTGAAGCTCCTTGGAGAGGCGCACATCTCCGAAATCTATCTCGTGCTCCACCCTGCCGTTCAACCTTTTGATCAGAAGATCCGAGATCGGGAGGGGATTGAAGCTCCGGTCGTTTATGGAGTACTCATGCTCTGTGCCTATCATTGAGGTCGATCTCCATGACCTTGAAGGTCTCCGGCTCCTCTATTTTGAGCACGGCTGCAAGCTCATCCTCCCTCAGATTCCCGACCAGGTCGAGTATCTTCTCAACAGCCAGCTTCAGCTGCCTCTCGTAAGCCTCTCTGTCCCTGAGAAGATAACCTGCAAGGGGACATATGCTCTCCCTCTTCAGGTAGATCTCCAGCTTCCCGTTCGCCACATCAAAGGTGAAAGGGCCTGCCGAGCACGTCTCAGGCTTGAGATGATGCAGCCTGCACCTTCCATCTTCCAGGAGCACGCATGATCCGTCATCCCTCGCCCTGAGCCTCCTGTAGCCTGCATGTTCGATATCATCAGGCCTGAGACCCGCTGACATCAGAATCTCCGCCCGTTTCTCCGTAAGAGGCGGTCTTGCATCGATGCAGCAGATGCCACCGCATGAGCTGCAGATATCGCTGAAGAAATCAGGATCCACCTCGATCACCCTCATCTCTCGAAGTCGATCCTGTATGCCAGCGGTTCCTCAGAGCCGAGCACGTTCTGGGTCGATGGATCGAACCTCGCCTCTCCCATGTAGCTATCCATTCTGGATGGCATGTAGCTGAGAGTGTCTGCGTACTGATCGCCGTTTATGAGGTACGAGATTATCCTTCTGTAGACATCCGGGTAGCAGACATCCTCGCCGCCATCGAGCGATGGGTTGTCGTTGACCTCTATTACATAGAGACTGCCGTTGCTCTCCTTGATATCCACCCCGTAGAGGCCCCTGCCTATGGCCTTTCCGGCCTCAATCCCGAGGTCTATGATCTCCGATGGGACTTCCTCTGGTGGAACGCTCTCCACCCCGCAGTATACAAGATGTCCGTTCACGGATGCCTGGATCTTGAAGGTCTGAGCTGGGATGACATACCTGCATGCGTAGAGGAACTCACCGTTGAGCACACCGATCCTCCAGTCGAAGCTGCTCGGCACGTACTCCTGCACCACGATCCAGTCTGAGAGCCTCAGAAACCGCTTCGCTATCCGCATGAACTCCTGGACGTTCGATGCCTTCTCGACCCTTGCTGAGAAAGATGTCGATGGCTCCTTCAGCACCAGAGGCGTGCCTAGCCTCTCGAAGAGCGCCCTGGCGTACTCAGGCACTATCTCCCTCTTGCTCGGGAAGACCGTCCTCGGTATTGGCAGTTTCTTCTTCATCAGGTGCAGGTACATGTTGATCTTGTCTGAGCAGATCTGGATCGAGGCCGGATCATCTATCACAGGAATTCCGTAGAGGCTCGCGATCCTCGATGCGACATACGTCGCATTCATCGGATCTGTGTTCGCCCTGATGAACAGCGCATCCAGCTTCGGAATCCTGTTTATGTCCACAGGGAATATGAACTCCGCAGTGTGACCCATGCTCTCGGCAGCATCCCTGCACTTTATGAGTGCAGTGAGCTGCTCAGAGCTGCTCAGCGTCTGCCTGTTGACGAATATTCCCAACCTGCTCAACTGCTCACCCTCTTATCAAGGATGCTCTTCATCAGCTCCCTCTCCTTCTCGGAGAGCTGAGAGTACATCACGGGTGCAAGTGATGACAACCGGTATCCTCCAAGATCTCTTACTAGCACCAGACTCACCAGTGGTATGTTGAAGACAGCGTAGATCTTCTCCGCCAGCGTCTCCACCTCCTCAGAGCAGTCGACCGTTCTTCCGAAGATGGATGTGTAGACCGCGACCTCTGCCTCATCGCTTATCTTCTGATAGCAGAATGGGTACTTGCCGTAGTTTGTCACGTGCTTTATCGCCTTCTTTGCGCTTGTGAAGTCCTTCACGACAAAATGCTCGGAGGGCGTGGAGAAGTAGTTCAGCCCGTAGACTATCGCTGGAAGTGTTATGTATGCGTAGGATACGACCCACTCGCATACAGGTATCCCCGCCATCCTGGCCTTCTCGAGACATATCGGCACAATGTACGCGTCGAGAACCGCACTGCTGCTGGGAACTGTCCTGATGCCCTCGAACTCGTTCTGCACTATCGTGTAGTATGGCTCTGTTTTGTAGAAGTAGTTCTCGTTGATGATGTATACGGTCCCATTTTTATTCAACGTATACATAATATTCTTCTTCGGAATAGTGTGACGTTTGTTCATACGAGCGGCCACCAGCTCTGGAAAACAGCCTGGATGCACTCAGGTGGCCTTATCACCACTCCACTACGGTGTTTTTTATAGTATCTATGCTCCATAAGGAGATCCTCGGCACCACAGGTGCCGAACGGATTTACTGTAGATGTCATGAGGTATTTAGAGCTTACCCTGATCCGCTCTCAGAACCCCTGAATCCTCTCACGCCGAGAAGCTCGATCATGCTTCTGATATCTGTTGCTGGAAGGCTGCATGTGTATCCCCTGCAGATGTATGCCGTTGCCATCCCATCCACAGCTCTCAGGGATGATGCCCATTCTGGAGTTCGCTCTCCTGCGACGACAACCTTTCTCGGCACATAGACGGACCAGAGGGCACGCAGCATGGATTTTGTATCAGCTGCATCTCCCACGATTGCGATCTCATATGACGGGCCGAGCGCGAGGTCGAGAGCGATCAGGAGCCCGACCTGCGCAGGCAGCGAGTCCATGCGTATGTTCCTGAAGCTTCTAGAGGCGATCTCCTCCAGATCCGTCCTGCCGAGAATCTTCCCGAGCAGGAGAAGGTCGATGGTGGCCATGGAATCGCCCGACGGGATCGCGCCATCGCGAACCTCCTTCCGTCGCAGGATGTGATCCCCCTGCTCTTCCATGGTGTAATAGAAACCGCCATCTGGATCTGAGAAATGAGAGATCATCTCCTCGCAGAGTATCTCGGCTCTCTCCAGATACCTTCCGTTGAACCCGGCCTGGT
>NZ_JASFYM010000028.1 GCF_030055635.1 Methanothrix sp.
TGCGGTTCGTTGATATCTGATGCGCCATCTCATAGTATGTCAGATTGTAGCGGTCATCCTCCCATGCCTCCTTCTTCGCTGCCAGAGCATCGTTGTAGAGCTGCCTGCAGGTCTCCAGCGTGTCCTCTAGCTTTTTGATCTGATCCTCAGTCGGATACAGCCGGAACTTGTAGGCAGATCTCATCTCGATTGTTGCTCCTCCATATTGCGTACGGGCTTACTACAAAGATTGGAGTTTGCGCCCTGTTTATTCTCTATCAGGGAATGCTCCTGCCTGGATCTGGAAGGACAAGGGAGATGCCCTCAAGGCGCTGGGCCGCCAGGCTGAGGCAGACACTGCTCATGCCAGGGCAAGGGAGCTGGGGTATCTGGTGTGATCTCTGCTGGTGATGAATCCCCCGCCGTAATGGCGGGGAGCGTTCACCCAGCCACTGGGGGTCACTCAAGTATCCTGTGCAGATGGAACTGATGGGGCCCGAGCTTACCTCCGAAGTTCCCCGCAGATATCCTGATCACCCCAGGGACCGTGCATGCAGCCCGGATCCCGACGCGCATCGCCTCCTCGATCGCCTCCCTGCTTATCCCGTTGATCACGATCTCGTACCCGGCGGTGACGTTCTCGGGAAGCACGCAGACCCCCTGATCCTTCAGGCTGGGACAGAACGCCACATTAGTCGAGGCCTTCAGGAACTTGTACCTGCTCCCGACCTTGGAGCCGCTAGCGACCACGCCTCCAGGGAACGGGGTTATCGTTCCTCTGAGCTTCGCTATAGCGTCGACGGCTGCCTCAGCGGCCATGAGTGCAGCGGGCTGGTTCTGCCCGAGAATGTAGAAGTTGCCACCGGCTATCCCATCCACAGCCCCGATCGTCTCCTCTACCAGAAAATCCCCCTCCATGATGGGGATCTTGCAGAACCTCCTGTTGCAGTACTCGATCTCGCACTGGTATCCGTCTCCGAAGTAACCCAGCTTCTTTCCTGTGTCGAACTGCTTCTCGGCGTCTGGCAAACCATTGAAGACAGCAGTCGTGGGAGCTGTGAGGACGCACTGGCCTATGCGCGCCAGGAGCGACGCCTCCAGGCTCTTCCAGCTCATGTTGCATATCTGTATGTACACCCCGGGCCTGCCATCGGGCGTCTCTGTGCTAGGAACGATGCACTCGATACCGGCCTCAGCGGGGCACATTATCACCGAGGTCCCGAAGCCTGTGGCCTCGCGCGCCGCCTCGAGCGCCCAGCGCTCACTGATCGCGGTTATAAGCACCCTGCCTATCTTTATGGGGAACGCCTCAGCGAAGGTATCGTCTATCTCCACTCCATTAATCTTCATTCACATCACCTTGGATTGTACACAGCAAGCTCAAATCCGTCTCCTCTCCTGAACGCAGCTGCAGAGCATACGGGGCGCTCGAATGGGAGGCCGAAGAGGGATCTCGCTATGCTGGATGCGCTTGACCCCTCCATGAAGACGGGCTCGAATCCGGTCTTCTCATACGTCGCCACCATCCAGGCGTCTCCATCCTGGAGCTCGAACTCCCTGACGTGAAGCTCATCGTGAGCCGCAATCCCCAGCACGGCGCGCCGATCCGAGACTACGCCGGCGATTCTCGGCGTCCTGAGATCGTCCCTCTCGTAACCGTAGGCCACGAGGCTCAGGGCCACTGCGTCCAGAGGTCTTGATCCGTCCTCGATCCGGTCGAATATCATGTCCGTGTGGTCTCCGTTGGATACGACCGCGAAATCATTCGAGGCTCTTATGCATGGGTATGTTATGTAGGGGTTCTTCAGGAGATCAGCTGGGTCCAGAGGATGGACGAATATCGAGGATCCGGATGCTGTTGCCCTGCGGTTCGGGAAGGATCTGGATGAGACCCTGTAGCCCACCCAGACACCATCACCGGAGATGCCAACAGCGACTATTCTTCCGACGTACACGTGAGATCTCCCTCATACAGAAGCCCGAACTTCCGGGCGTTGTCATCGGCCATCTGCTGGAGAACCCGGATCATCTCCTCTCCGCCCTTCATGCGGAAGAGGTGTCTGTACCTCCCCTGCGCCTTGAGGTAATCCTCAACAGGCCTCTTGACGTGGATCTTCTTGACGCCGACCAGCTCTCCGTTGACGTACTCGTAGAGAGGCCAGAGGCAGGTCTCGACCGCGAGCCGCGCTATCTCCACAGTGGTTCCGGCCTCGAATGACCAGCCTGTGATGCACGGCGCGTTGACCTGTATGTATGCGGGCCCGGGTATCGATATGGCCCTCTTCACCTTCCGCCTGAGGTCCACAGGATAGGCGACTGATGCTGTTGCGACATACGGGACTCTGTGTGCAACCGCGATTGCAGGCATGTCCTTCTTCGGCCTCGGATTTCCGAAGCTGATCTTTCCTGATGGCGTGGTCGTCGTTGATGTGCAGGGGGGTGTAGAACTGCTCCTCTGGACGCCCGTGTTCATGTAGGCCTCGTTGTCGTAGCAAACATACTTCACATTGTGCCCGCGATCGAACATGCCGGATATGCAGCCCATGCCTATATCCAGGGTGCTGCCGTCGCCTGCTATTACGAACACGTTATGGTTTTTCCCGAAGTGCTTGAGGGCAGCCTCTATGCCTGAGGCGACAGCTGCAGCATTCTCGAAGAGCGAGTGGATCCACGGAACCCTCCAGGCGCTCTCGGGATAAGGTGTTGTCGTCACCTCGATGCATCCTGTGGGTGTTGCGACTATTGTGTTGGGTCCGGCAGCATCAAGGACCAGATTGATCACAGTCGGCATTGAGCATCCTGCACATGCCCTGTGCCCGGGTGCGAGAAACTTCTCCATAAAGATCCTCCTAAAGCAGATCCTCTCTAAGACTGAGAAACTCCATCTCCGCCTCAATTCCCCTGTCACGCGCTGCGATCGCCTTATCGACGACCCTGCGGATGTCCCTGATCGTTATATCCCTGCCTCCGAGGCCTGCGGGGAACCCTATCACTGGGATCCTTGTTGGGGTGTTGTAAAGCGCAGCCTTCAGGTCCGTGAGAAGCGCGCCCTCATTTCCGACCGTGACATCCTTCTCAATGACAGCGATGACCTCAGCATCCTTCAGCGCCTTTCTCAGAGCCTCGGTCGGGAATGGTCTGTAGCTCCTGATCTTCACAAGACCCACCTTCAGCCCCTCGCTGCGCATATCATCTATGCAGTCCTTGATGGTTCCGATGACAGAGCCCATAGTTACAATCATCACCTCAGCATCTTCCGCATGATAGGTGTCTATCAGCCCCCCATACCAGCGCCCGAACTGCTCTGCGAACTCCACTGCGACTGCCTCTATCTTCTTGAGAGCACGCCTGTGGGCATCCCACTGCATGTATCTCAGCTCTGTGAAGTATGATGGATCTGCAAAAGCTCCGAATGTCTTAGGATTCTCAGGATCCAGGATGTGCTTTGGCCTGTACGGCGGGAGGAACCTATCCACCTCCTCCTGGCTCAGAAGCTCCACAGGCTCGTATACGTGGGTGAGTATGAACCCGTCCATGCAGACCATCACAGGCGTCAGGATCTCGGGATCCTCTGCGATCTTGTATGCCTGTGGTATCGCATCAGCAGCCTCCTGCACATCCTCTGCATAGAGCTGGATCCAGCCCGAGTCCCGGGCGCCTACGCTGTCCTGCTGATCGTTCCATATGTTCAGGGGCGCGCTGAGCGCCCTGTTTGCCACGGTCATCACTATCGGCAGCCTCATGCCGGAGGCGTTGTAAAGCACCTCCCACATCAGGGCAAGCCCCTGGCTTGTGGTCGATGAGTAGCATCTCGCTCCTGCAGCGCTCGCCCCCACGAGCGATGACATCGCTGAGAACTCAGAATCAACTGTGAGAAACTCAGAGTCGAGCTCGCCGTCTGCGACAAACTGCGAGAGGTGCTCGACTATGTGGGTCTGAGGTGTTATGGGGTATGCGGATATGACATCGGGAGAGCAGCACTTCACAGCATGTGCAACTGCATATGAGCCCTCGACGACCTTCATCCTGGCCATTCTCTCCTTCAGGCTCAGCTCCTCTTTAGCGATCATCTTCATTTCTCCTCCAGGACCATCTCTATCGCCTTTCTTGGACACTCGTGAGCGCAGACCCCGCATCCCTTGCAGTAGTCCAGATCCGGAACGAACAATCCATCGATCTGTCGTATACAGCCCTCAGGGCAGTATATCTCGCAGAGGCTGCACTTTATGCACCTCTTGTGATTCACAACCGGAACGAAGGTTCTCCACCCTCCGGTCTTGTTAACAACAGTGCTGCCTGGCTCTGTCAGAGCTGCAACTGTGATCTTCATCTGGCAACCCTCTCATAGGCTGTTCTTATGGCGCGGATGTTCTTCTCCCCCAGGCTGCCCGAGAATCTTGTGAGAATCGATTTCTCAAGGCTCTCCAGTTTCACCTCTCCTGTCGCCCCGCAGAACGCGCCGAGCATTGTTGTGTTGACTATCGGCCTCCCGAGGGTCTCAATGGCGATTCTGGTCGCGTCTATCGTCACCACCTCAGCCTCTGTGTTCAGCTTGATCGCAGAGGCATCTTTATCACTATTTATTATTATCTTCCCGTCCGGCTTTAATCCGCCCGTCACATTGACGACATCGAGCAGTGTGACATCCTGCACGATGACATAATCCGGCTCGTAGACCTGGCTTCTCATGCGTATCGGTTTATCATTGATCCTGGCGAAAGCCAACACAGGGGCGCCTCTGCGCTCCACCCCGAAGGCGGGAAAAGCCTGGGAGAACCTTCCGTCCTCGAAGGCTGCGATGGCGATCATCTCCGCAGCGGTGACCGCCCCCTGCCCTCCTCGCCCGTGGAACCTTATCTCCTTCACCTGCAGACCTCCTCTCAAGCCGAGAGGCATCAACCAGATATAGCATTTTCGCGCAGAATGTATCAGAAGAGGAGAGTGGGCCACCAGAAAATAAATAATTTATAAAAAATAGAAATTGAACTGGCCTGAAACGTTTTACCGGCCTGATCTTTTTTCTCCCATGATCTGAAGCACAAGCCTTCTGCGCCTGGGTCTGTTGTCCATATCGATAAAGACGATCTGCTGCCATCTGCCAAGGGATAGAGCGCTGTTCACCACAGGCACCGTGAGGCTCGGGCCTATGAGCGATGCGCGGATGTGGGAGTGGCCGTTGTCATCTCCCCATCGCCGGTTGTGCTCGTACTCTTCATGCTCCGGGGCGATCATCTCGAGAGCTCTGCGCATATCTGCAATAAGCCCGGGCTCATGCTCAATCGTCGTTACAGCGCCCGTGGCGCCCGGCACGAAGAGAACCACAATGCCATCGGTCACCCCGCTGCTCTGAACGGCATTGACGACCATCGGAGTGATGTCCACCATGTCAGCATCGCCCTTCGTGTCGAACTCGATGTACCGTGTTTCTATCATAGAGATCTTCAAACGAGAATGCAAGCTTGTGCTCCAGCAGGATGCCGATGTGGATGTCAGTTTTACTGCATGAATGGCACTTATCAAAATGCATCAGGAGCAGAGCGCTGCGCTCAGCTCCTTTATCCGCTCCTCTATCACCTCTACGATCGTGCTGTTCTCCATGTACTCCAGGCTGCCCTGGCAGAACGGACATGTGAAGTTGTTCTCGCTCGCCTCCTCGAACACAAACCGGGCGCAGCCGTTCACACATGCGTAGAACACATGATCCTTCTCGTAGCGGAGCCTGGCGTTGAGCTTGTTTATGAGCTTCCTGACCTCTGCCTCAAGCGCGCTGTCCAGGCTCTCAGGGCAGAGCTTCCAGAGGTACGTAAGCCATCCGCTGTCCGGATCTCTCTTTCTCCTGTAGACCGCAAGCCTGTGCTCGTAGAGCAGATAAAGCGCCCTTCGCACAGTATTGAGGCTGATCCCTGTGATCTCGGCGAGATGCTCGTCAGTCACCTCCTCCTCTGGCATTGCCTCGACGATCTTTAGACCCTCCTCGCCGACGATCCTTAGCAGATACGCCCTGTGGATGGGATTCTCCACTGCTACCACTGGACCACCACTTGCAGTCTCTCTGAGTTACAAAACAAACAGTTTATTATATACTCCTGATTACTTATAAAGCTTCGCAGACTCTGTCGGAATATATCTTATGTTTTTGAAGCGACAGGTGAGTTTTGGATTCCATCTGGATCTTTTGCAGGGACTTAGTAATCCATTTGATAACATACCCATGGATGCACTGGTCCTGCTATGCACCCCTGGAAGATGGATGAGTGCTTAAAGCAACTCAACCTGCACGGCCTCCAGGTTGCTAAGCACATAGGAGCGGTGACTTCCTCTCCGGCCTGAAGGCCGGAGCTTCCTGCTTCATTGATCTGTTTCATCCAGCATCTCCACAGGCTCTGCCCCTCAGTCCGAGGGTGAGAATGTTTAATGCCGCGTTGAGATCCCGATCAAGCCTGAGCCCGCATCGCGGGCACTCGTGGACTCGATCCTTC
>NZ_JASFYM010000029.1 GCF_030055635.1 Methanothrix sp.
TGCATCAGGTGTTAATGCGGTGAAGAACAACAGGGTCTACGTGGTCAACTGGGAGATCATGGCCGGCCTGGACGATGTTGTGGGCCTCACGTACCTTGCGAAGATCCTGCATCCTGAGGTGAACCTGGATCCGGAGAGCGTTTACATGGAGTACCTGGAGTTCCTGGGTGTGAAATATCCTGAGGACAGGATGTTCGTGTATCCTGAAGTGTGAGGAAAAAGTAACGGAGACACAAACCAGATGGACTGCATGGAAGCCAGCCCGAAGATCACCCTGAAGGAGGAGTACACCAGATTCGTGGGGAGGAAGCTGCTCTTTCTGGCAGCGATCTCTCTCTGTATAGTCATAGTCGCGGGAATCTCCGCTACACTGGGCTCCGCAAATCTCTCTGTTCTCGAGGTTTACAGCGCGATACTCGCCCGGGTGTTCCCGAGGTATTTCGAGTCGAGCTGGTTCGCGGATACGATCGTGTGGGGCTTGAGGCTCCACAGGATTCTTATGGGGGTGGTGGCAGGCGCCGGCCTCGGGATCGCGGGCGCGGTGATGCAGGGCATACTTAAGAATCCGCTGGCGAGCCCCTTCACGCTCGGAATCTCATCAGCAGCCTCATTCGGCGCTGCGCTTGCCATAATCCTGGGAGCTGGGTTTGCGGGCGGCGAGTACCTCATAATAGGAAATGCGTTTGTATTCACGCTTCTCGCAGCCTTTGCGGTTTACGGCCTGGCCAGGTACAAGGGGATAACGCCTGAGACGATGATACTCGCGGGCATCGCAATCATGTACTTCTTCTCGGCGATGACATCATTTCTGCAGTACGTCGGGAGAGCAGAGCAGGTCCAGGAGGTGGTCTTCTGGATGATGGGCTCGCTCGGAAGATCGTCCTGGGAGAAGGTCTATGCATCATCGCTTGTGATCCTCATCTGCCTTCCATATTTAATCCTGAAGTCGTGGGACATAAACGCAATAGGCGCGGGCGATGAGACCGCGAAGAGTCTGGGAGTGAATGTCGAGCGGATACGTGTTCTCTCCATGGTGCTGGCATCGCTCATCACAGCGGGCGTGATATGCTTCACAGGCACCATCGGCTTCATAGGCCTCGTGGCGCCGCACATGACCAGAATGGTCATAGGCAACGATCACAGGTTTCTCATCCCGGGATCCGCGCTAATGGGCGCTCTGATACTCCTGGCCGCGGACACACTCGCGAGGACCGTGCTCGCTCCGGTAATACTGCCTGTTGGCATAATGACATCCTTCCTGGGGGTGCCGTTCTTCGTTTACCTGTTCATGAAAAGGAGGAAGGAGTTTTGGTGAAGATCACCATACAGAACGTATCGTTCAGCTACGGTTCCAGTTCGATTCTCAACGACCTGAACCTGGTGGTGGGGGATTCTGAGATCCTCGGCCTCGTCGGACCGAACGGCTCCGGGAAGACCACCCTGATAAAATGCATCGACAGGATACTGAAGCCGAGGGGGAGCATACTGCTCGACGGCAGGGATCTCTCCCTTATGAGCAGGGGGGAGATCGCGAGGGAGATCGGCTACGTTCCACAGTCAGGAAGCGGCGCGATGGCCACCACTGTCTTCGAGACGGTGCTCATGGGGAGGAGGCCGCACATAAGCTGGCGGGTCTCTGAGAGGGATCTGGAGATCGTCACAGAGGTCATAGAGCTTCTCCATCTCGAGGATCTCGCGATGCGCGAGTTCGGCCAGCTCAGTGGCGGTCAGAAACAGAAGGTGCTGATAGCCCGCGCACTGGCCCAGGAGCCGTCTGTTCTTCTCTTGGATGAACCGACATCGAACCTGGACATGAAGCACCAGCTGGAGGTCATGGAGATAATCAGGGAGATGGTTCGTAGAAAGAATATCTCCGCGGTCATGGCGGTTCATGATTTGAACCTCGCAGCGAGATTTGTCGACAAGCTCGCTGTTCTCAAAAACGGCAGGATCTGGGCGGCCGGAGATGCATCATCCCTCCTGACACCCGAGATGCTGCGGGAGGTATACAGTGTTGAAGCGGTGGTCATGAAGCTCGAGCGGCCCTTTGTCATACCCATAAGATCCCTGAACGGTGGGATGGCATGCGAGTGAGAGCGCTGACATGGGCGAGCGACAAAGCGCTGCTCGTGCAGGCCGGATCCGAGCTCGGCATCGATCTCAGGGTCTGGTCTGTCCAGGAGCTGTCTGATCCGGAGGTTCTGGAGGAGTGCAGGAGATCTGTGAGTGAGGGGGATGTCATTCTCGTCCATCCCACGCACGATGGGAGGTTTGATGAGCTGCTGGAGACAGACAAACCTGTTATAGCATTCGGCTTCGATCCCGCGCTCTGGTCTTTCTCCCGGAATGTGCCCCAGAAAATCGTTGCCACAGTTAATGCGTATGCGGTCTACGGCGGTCTGGAGAATATAAAGAACATGCTTCTCTACATGGGCAGAGAGGTTCTTGGTCTCGATCTCGCCTACGGAGAACCTCAGGAGACGCACTGGCAGGGGATATACCATCCTGACTCTGAGAAGGTGTTCACCACTGTTGAGGAGTACCTGGAGTGGAGGCCGTTCAGGCATGAGCACACCGTGGGAGTTCTCTTCTTCAGGACGTACTGGGCGAATAGGGATTTGGAGATCGTGGATCATCTCATCAGATTCCTGGAGAGGGAGTTCAATGTGATCGCAGCCTTCGGTCTTGGCAGTGTGGGATCTAGGGTGAATGCGAAGCCGATAGATCAGGTGGTCAGGGAGTTCCTCTCAGGGCGTGTGGATCTGATCATAAATCTCCAGTCGGTCTTCCATGCCGGAAGCGTCGAGGTCTCCATAAGATCTCTGGAGGATATCGATGTACCTGTCCTTCACCCTCTAACACTGTACCACAAGGCAGAGGAGGAGTGGAGAGAGGACATAAAGGGCATGGATCCGAGCGAGATCGGCTGGTCCATAGCCCTTCCAGAGTTCGAGGGGCTGATAGAGAACATACCCATAGGAGTGGCTGCCAGAAGGGAGATGTGGGGGGACGAGGTCGAGGTTCACCGTCCCATAGAGGAGCGCGTTGAGAAGCTCGTCAGGAGAATTCGCGCGTGGATACGTCTCAGATCGAAGCCCAGGTCTGAGAGGAGGATAGCCTTTATACTGCACAACAGCCCCTGCGCCTCCGTCGAGGCAACTGTGGGAGCGGCAGCGCACCTCGACTCTCTGGAGAGCGTGGCGCGGATAATCTCCAGGCTCGCGGATCTCGGATACACGCTGGACTCATTCCCTAAAAGCGGAAAGGAGCTGATCGATGACATACTGAATCACAAAGCGATCTCTGAGTTCAGGTGGACGACGGTCCAGGAGATAGTGAGCAGGGGCGGAGCGCTGGCGCTTGTTGATCCAGATGAATACAGCAGATGGCTCAGCGAGCTGCCGGAGGAGAGCAGGTCAAGGATCTGCAGTGCCTGGGGGATGCCGCCGGGCGAGCCCAGGGAGGGGGCACCTGCGCCGATGGTTCACCAGGGAAAGATCGTCGTCACAGGAAGACGATACGGGAACGTCGTGGTCTGCGTCCAGCCGAAGAGGGGATGCGCTGGAGCGAGATGCGACGGCCAAGCGTGCAGGATACTCCACGATCCTGAGATCCCGCCGCCGCACCAGTACCTGGCGACGTACTGGTATCTCCAGAGGGGTTTCGGTGCAGATGTCATAATCCATGTGGGAACACATGGGAACCTCGAGTTCCTCCCCGGAAAGTCAGTCGCCCTGTCGGGGAACTGCTTCCCTGACATCGCTATAGGCGACGCGCCGCATCTTTACATTTACAACTCCGATAATCCCCCGGAGGGTACGGTTGCCAAGCGCAGGAGCTGCGCTGTGATCGTTGATCACATGCAGACCGTGATGACCACCGCAGGCCTCTACGGCGAGCTCAAGGAGCTGGATGACAGGATAGCTGAGTACAGACGGGCTGAGGATCACGGAAGAAGGCATGCTCTGAAGCACATCATCCTGGAGCTTCTGGAAAGATCGAATCTCGCAGGGGAGCTTGGGGTGGATATCGATGATCATAATAACTTCGACGAGATCCTCGAAAGAGCGCATGCAAAGCTCTCTGAGATATACAGCTCGTACATTCCGGATGGCATGCACATCTTCGGTGAGGTCCCAGAGGGAGAAAAGAGGGTGGAGATGATCAGCGCCATCTTGAAGCCACTGGTTCGGAGCTCATCGGATCTCAAAGATGCTGTCAGGGCGGTTCTGAGCGGTGTGGATTCGAACCCGGAGATGAGGGAGCTCATCGAGGATATCTCCCAGAGAATGGACGAATCCGATGAGATGGGGAGCCTGATGCACGCTATCGATGGCGGGTTCGTGAGGCCAGGGCCGTCGGGTCTCATCACCAGAGGAAAGCCAGAAGTTCTCCCGACAGGCAGGAACATGTACTCACTGGATCCGGGGAACGTACCGACTCAGGCAGCGGCTCTGATAGGAAAGCAGCTCGCTGAGAAGCTTCTAGAGCGGTACAGGAAGGAGCACGGGAGATGGCCCGAGAACGTTGCGATGTACTGGATGGCAAGCGACATAATGTGGGCTGACGGGGAGCAGCTCGCACAGATGTTCTTCCTCCTGGGTGTTGAGCCCGTATGGAAGGGAGGAAGGGTAAGCGGCTACAGGATCATACCTCTGGAGGATCTCGGACGGCCCCGAATAGATCTCACGGTCCGCGTCTCCAGCATCACAAGAGACTGCTTCATGGGGTGCATAGAGCTTCTCGATTCCGCGATACAGGATGTGGCGTCTCTGGATGAGCAGCCTGAGATGAATTACGTGAGGAAGCACATGATGGAGAGCGGGGAGGAGAGGGCCCTGCGCATCTTCGCCAGCCCGCCCGGGACCTACGGGAGCGGCGTGAACCTCGCAGTCTACGCATCCGCATGGAAGGACGAGAGGGATCTCACGGATGTGTTCATGCAGTGGAACAGCTACGCCTACGGGAAGAACATCTTCGGAGATCCAGCGCCCGGAGCTCTGAAGAAGATGCTCGGCTCAGTTGATGTGGCGTTCAACAAGACCGTCACTGATGAGTATGATCTCCTCGGCTGCTGCTGCTACTTCGGCACCTACGGAGGGTTGACGAACGCAGCGGAGAGCATCTCGGGGCACAAGATCTCCACGTACTACGGGGATACAAGGGACAGCGAGAGCATCGAGATAAGAACGCTTGCTGATGAGATACGGAGGGTTGTGAGAACAAAGCTGCTGAACCCGAGATGGATCGAGGGGATGAGGCGTCATGGTTACAAGGGCGCTGGCGACATCTCGAAGAGGGTCGGCAGGGTCTACGGCTGGGAGGCCACGACGAGGGAGGTCGACGACTGGATCTTCGACGAGATAGCGAGGACCTTCGTGCTCGATGAGGAGATGCGCAGGTTCTTCGAGGAGAACAATCCGTGGGCGCTCGAGGAGATCGGGAGGAGGCTGCTCGAGGCCCATCAGAGAGGGCTGTGGGATGCAGACCCGGAGGTGCTGGACTCGCTGAGATCTGCTTACCTCGAGATAGAGGGGTGGATCGAGGATAAGGTCGGAGACGGCGGGTTCCAGGGAGGCTCGATAGATGTGATGACGATGAAGGAGATCGCAGAGTGGCGCGAGAAGGCCTCCAGGATACTGCGGGAGGCGGGGATGGAGTGAGGACCAGCATCTTTGACAGCCGGTAGATCCCAGTTCGGGACATCCAAAGGTTTCAATCCTTGTTTTCCTGGAACTCGCTCTTCGACAAAAGCTCGGCTTCAGGTACTCCGCCGAGCCGGTGAAGTTTCAATCCTTGTTTTCCTGGAACTCGCTCTTCGACACCTTGGAATATCATAGAAAATCTTTTGGATGGAGAGTTTCAATCCTTGTTTTCCTGGAACTCGCTCTTCGACTATGGAATGTTAAGGAACACTATACCAGAGAGAAAGGTTTCAATCCTTGTTTTCCTGGAACTCGCTCTTCGACAAGCCTAGGGCTGATGAACCTATGCGCAAACCTAGGT
>NZ_JASFYM010000030.1 GCF_030055635.1 Methanothrix sp.
CATTGATCGCGTGTCTGTCTCCATCTAAGCTGCTCCTCTCTCCAAACCTGTGAGCCGGCTAAAAATGTTTGCCGCAGGCCATGCAGAGAAAATTGTTCGGAAAATGAATGTTAATGCGAAATGCAGGGACATCATTGGATCTGTAAATAATTGTCCGGCGCCATACAGCGTGGTTGAAGGCTGCGAATCGCCTGAAGCTATTGCTTTTGCACTTATCCACACGTCGTAGGTAGACTACCCAGCTTACCTCTCTTCAGCAGAAATAAAAGTAGTTCTTAGATCGATGATTCTGACGGTGAAGGTCTCTGCGATTCCCCGCGCCAGATCCCCGGAGGCAATGGTAGGGACAGCCACCCCCCTGGCAGCTCCTCCCACTCTTGAAACGAGAATCCTGGTCCACAGCTCATTAAAGTCCACAGAATGATATCCGGACGATTGGCAGCGCATCACACGCCATATGCTCCAACTCAAACTCAAGCAAAACGGGAGGCTTCCCTGAGCATGAGATCTACAGCGATTCAGGATGCTGTCCTTCAGCCATGTCAACACATCTGCGGTTTCTGTACAGATAGAACCTTGCCTCCCCTCTGCATATCAGCTCCCTCGAAAACCCCTCCAGATCGGCAATCTCATCATCCATCGGCCTTATGAGAACGTCAGCGCCGATGCGGAGGGCGAGATCGCCCATCGCGATCTGCACCTCAAGCGGAGGGCGTATGGAGTAGAGCAGGGAGGCACCGCGATAGATCTCCTCTGCTGGATTGAAGATGTCGTCACACACCGTTGCGACTCCATCGATGCTCACAGGGCGTATGTCTGTGGCGATGAGGTTGGGGATGAGTCTGGCAACATCAACGCAGTGACCTATCCCGATCTCGATGATCCTTCCAGTGTAATGGGAGAGTATGAACTCCGCTATCTCCCGTGCGCCCCTCACTCACTCCACCGACTGCGCGAGCTTTTCCAGCGCGATTGAGGCTGCCTTCTCTCCGGAGAGCAGCATTCCTCCGAATATCGGCCCCATCCTCGGGCCTGCGGCGACCGTTGTCGCGGCCATGCCAGCGACTATGAGCCCCGGATAGACCTCACGGGTCGCATCGACGACTATCTTCTCTCCGATCTCGGCCCACATCGGCTTCTCCCCGATAACCCCTGACTCCCCGACGATCGCTCCCGGGATCTTCTTCTGCACGACCCTGCAGACCGCGGCATCATGCCCCGTGCCGTCTATCACGACCCGCGCCCTGATCGCGAGGGGGTCGACATGTATGCCGGCCATCTCCGCAGCGGTCCAGTTTATGACGAGCCCCACGATCCTGTCGCCCTCGCGGATCATGACATCCTCCACAGTTACGAGATTTATCAGCTCGGCGCCCGCATCGATGGCGCCTGCGGTCAGCTTCGCCACGACCTCTATCGAGTCCGCAACGTAGTATCCCTCTTCGAACTCGCGATACCAGATGCTGTACTCATCGAGGATCCTGCACGCCTCCTTCTGCACAACAATCCTCGGGAACATCATGCCGCCGCCCCAGAGGCCGCCCCCCACAGAAAGGCGCTTCTCGAAGAGCACGACCCTCACATCAGCCTCTGCGAGCCGCTTCGCAGCAACGAGATTCGCAGGACCAGCTCCGACCAGAGCAACATCGACATCTGTGCACTTGAGAAAGCTCTCGAGATAGCTCTCGACTATCGCCCTTGTGATCTTAACCTCGTCCAAAGCCATGTTGTTCTGCGTTGTGTCAGCTGTGATAAATATATTCCCCGCCTGCGAGGGGCGCGTCAGGGATGTGTGGAGGGGGTTGATTCACAGCAGCGGCGGGCGCAAACTGGTATTAGGGCAGCGGCGTATACAGAATATTTAAACCTAATGCTGCGCAGTAGCATTCATGCTCTTCTTTGTGGGCCTAGGGCTGTACGACGAGCGGGACATCTCCGTGAAGGGCCTCGATACAGTGAGATCTGCGGATGTGGTCTATGCTGAGTTCTACACATCCAAGCTCATGGGAACATCCATTGAGAGGCTGGAGAGGCTTTACGGCCGCGAGATAGAGATCCTCTCGAGATCCGAGATCGAGGTTGATCCCAGCTGGCTCGATGATGCCAGAGAAAAGAACGTCGCCCTGCTGGTGGGAGGGGATCCGATGATCTCCACAACACATCTGGATCTGCGGCTCAGGGCGATTGAGATGGGCATTGATACGAGGGTGATACACGCATCGAACATCGCATCCGCAGTTCCCGGGATAACAGGGCTTCAGAACTACAGGTTCGGCAGGTCTGCCACTGTGCCGTTCCCTCACATCGCCAGGGGAAAGCGCATTGTATCATCGACTCCATACGATGCTGTTAAGGACAACCTGATCAGAGATCTGCACACGCTCCTCTACCTCGACATCCAGGAGGGGAGGCTCATGAGCATAAACGAGGCTGCAGCTCTCCTGATTGAGGTCGCAGAGGGAAGGGGGGATTCTGGGTTCGCGTCGAGTCTCGCGGTCGGCATCGCGAGGGCCGGCTCGGAGGATATGTGCGTCAGAGCCGGCATGCTTTCGGATCTGAGAACTTACAGCTTCGGCCCGCCTCTCCATGTGATGGTCATCCCCGGCAGGCTGCACTTCATGGAGGCGAAGGCGCTCAGGATCCTTGCAGGCGCCCCGGAAGAGCTGCTATCGGGATATGTGCTTTGAGGTGATGGTATGAGGTTTCTGATTATAGCTCTCATGATATGTGTCCTTTTATCAACACAGTCCCCCGGAAGGGAGACGACCATAGTCTACTCCGGCAGTGTTGTGCCGCTCGATCAGCAGGCATCTGATGTGAGCGGGATATGGAGCGTGAGCCTGAACGACACCGTGATAACAGCGGCCATCAATCAGACAGGCCGTGAGATCACAGGTCGCTGCAGATCAGACGCCTGGAGCGGCGTGATCTCCGGCATGGTCTCTGGAGATCAGATGAGCATGGCATTTGCAGCGCTCCAGGGAGACGTTCTGATATCGATATACATGAGCGGCAAGCTCGCAGGAGAGGTGGTTAACGGTGAGTTCATCAGAATGGATAGCAGCGGTCTCAGCGACTCCGGATCGTTCATCGCGAGAAGGGTGAGCTCTGATACATCAGGATACACATCAGCGAAGAGGGTTGTGATCAACAGGACAGAGTACAGGGTCTCCGGACCTGTCAGCGGGATTCTGGGATTGAATGATATATGAAGGCCGTTGGGATCGTGGTCTCGAATCCAGATGACTGGACCGCCAGGGCGATAGCCAGAGGCCTTGCAGAGCTAGGCGTGTCTCCAGCGATGATGGAGATCTCGGAGCTCGCTGTCGAGATCGGGAGAGATCTGAGCTTCCGGAGAGGAGATGCGGATCTTCTCGATCTCGACACGCTCATAATCAGGGACATGGGGAGGGGCGCGCCTCAGGATGTTGCATTCAGGTTCGAGGCCCTGAGATCACTCGCGGAGCTGGGAGTGAGTGTGATAAATCCTCCGGATGCGATTGTGAGGGCGGCGAACAAGTTCGCGACATCGATGGCTCTCAGGCGCGCCGGTGTCCCCACGCCGCGGACGGTTGTGACCTCCAGCTACGAGGAGGCTTTGAGGACTGTGGAGAGCATGGGGCGTGCGGTCTGCAAGCCTCTCTTTGGATACAAGGGAAGGGATATATCGCTCCTCCGTCCGGAGGATGCGGATCTCATAAAAGATCTCCTGATCAGAAGAGGCGCTATATACCTGCAGGAGTTTGTGGACACGCCGGAGAAGAGAGACATACGTGCGTTTGTCGTCGGGGATGAGGTTGCAGGTGCCATATACAGGGTTGCGCCTCCAGGCGAATGGATAAGCAACCTCGCGAGGGGCGGGAGGGCTGAGAGGTGCGAGATCAGCGATGAGATAAAGAGAATCGCGGTTGATGCGAACAGGGCGGTCGGGACCGTGTACAGCGGAGTCGACATACTCGAATCAGATGAGGGAATGATGGTCATCGAGGTCAACGGCACCCCGTCTGGAAAAGGGATATACTCAGCGCTCGGAGTGGATGTGGGGAGGATGATCGCTGGGCTTGCACTTCGGGCATAGATGCGCTGAGTTCGGGATCTATTCATCGATTGCTGCTATTGTGATTGAATATGATCAGGGGGAGTACCCCCTCCAGAGGACCCTGCATTTCTGTTCAAAACTCAGCCGGCTCAAAGTGATCTCAATCGGAGGGACATCATATGCCGAGCGTCATTCGCAGCGTGTTCCTGGTGGCGGGTGCGAGCCCGAGAACCAGCAGCGTCAGCACAAGAATGCCCCACATATCCCTGTCGTCCCTGAGGGATTCGTTCAGGATGGAGAGCAGCGGCAGGAGAACGATCAGCTTTACGGGATACAGCACTGCTGCGCTTCCCAGCATGTGTATGAGCAGTGTGGGGACTACATGCTTCTCCTCATACCCCAGCCAGTCTACCCCGATGTATGTGGAGCTCGCGTCGAGCATGTGTGATAGGATGACAGGGAGAGCGCATCTGTTAATGGAAAGCCTGTGCGGCAGGATGCGTGACAAAAGTAATACACAGCCGGTGATAGATGATCCCAGAGCGATGACAGCCAGTGGCACCCAGGCGTTCTGCACGCCCCCTCTGATGAGCACAAACAGATTCAGGAGGCTCCATGAGATCCCGATCGCAGAGTAAAGCCTGTAGCCGCCTGTGAGCCTTATGGATATGAAAAGCGCGATTACAGCCACAGCTGCCACAAGAAGGTAGATCAAAGGCGTTATCAGGAGGTAACTGATCGGCGGAGCGATAAGCGCAGCGTCCTCAACGACGCGGAGCGATGAGCCTGCGATTATGTAGGGTGCAGTGGCGAGTATGAACCTCTTGCTGAACCCGATACCGTATCTCCTGAATGCCCTGTGTATCAGAAATATGAAAATGCCCAGGACAATCGCCCATGTCACTGTGTTCACCGGATTGTAGCCGCTGTCGTTGATTACCGGCTCCACATAGTACCTCTGTACAAAATTCGCGATCTTCTCGCTCAGTGTGTTCATCCAAACACCTCAGCACTGCATATGAGATGCACGGCTGGAGCATCTGGCGCAGCGGTTGATGAGCTCATCGGCTCTCCAGGGCTATGATCTTCATCACGAAATGGGACATGAATCTGTCTCAAAATAGCAAGCGGCAATTATATTGATAGGTATCCTGGGACCTGAAGACGCTGCAGATCACATGTTGGTACGCTCTTATGTGTTTGTCAACCTGCGCAATCTGGTTATTGGATGCCCTTCTCCATTGCCAGGAACGCATAGCAGTATCAGTGTCTCTCCGGGCAGGTCGCCAGAGGGATATAGCTTAAGTATGCTCAGGCGAAGCTGCCTCCTAGTGCTCTTTAACATTTATTTTTAACCATATTGTAGTGTCTTTTGAGTTTTGCTCTGGCGTTGTCTTTGCTGAACTTCCAGCAAACAGTTGCGCGGATCGCAT
>NZ_JASFYM010000031.1 GCF_030055635.1 Methanothrix sp.
CATTGATCGCGTGTCTGTCTCCATCTAAGCTGCTCCTCTCTCCAAACCTGTGAGCCGGCTAAAAATGTTTGCCGCAGGCCATGCAGAGAAAATTGTTCGGAAAATGAATGTTAATGCGAAATGCAGGCTATAATCGGAGTCATATGGAAAATTTTTATTATATGTTTTTGAGGCGTTTCTTTCAACATCTTCGAGAATGAGACTGAGCATATGTCTTCGGTTCATTGTGGCCCTCCCGTTTGTGTTTGAGTCACATAATGATCTCGCTATTATCCATAGATGACCCAACCAGAGAGGCACTGGTCCTGCTATGCATTCTTGGAAAATGAATACATGCCTTCAGCAACCTGCTTGCTTGACCTCCAAGTTGCTGAACACACAAGAGCGAATCTGTTATGCTCAGGATATTTGGCCTTCTCCTCCCCCATCATCTGCTTGGATCGCTCCGCGCCTATGATCGCTTGACGAGATTCCCCTCCTCATCCAGATAACCGGCCTCGCGCATGAGCCGGCAGATGAGCACGTCATATGTTTCGGAAAGTTCCCGATCTCACCCAGGAGTTCACGGGTTGATGCCACAGGTAGAGGAAGGGTCTTCTAGTACCTTCCCTCCAGATCTATCGAGAAGTTTTCTGGAGTCAGAAGGCATCTCAGGAGAAAATAGTAGGAATAGAGATATATTTGTTTCTGTGTGGGGTACGCTCCCCCCTGAATGGCGGGTTTCCGCTACCCCTACACCCCCAGGAGGTTCTATCATGTCCACCGAACTCAGGCCAAGCGAGCTGGTCTACAGAGGCATAAAAGGCGCCGGCATAGACCTTGTCGTCTCCGTTCCATGTGTGAACCTCCAGGAGCTTCTGTGCCTTCTATCCTCTGATCCGGATATCATTCACATACCCGTCACAAGAGAGGAGGAGGGCATAGGTGTGTGCGCAGGTGCATACATGGGCGGCAGGAGGCCGGCGATTGCGATGCAGAACTCAGGTCTTGGAAACAGCATAAACGCCCTGGCATCCCTGAACATGCTCTACGGGATACCGCTGCTCATGGTAATAAGCCATCGCGGTACTCCTGGGGAGCGTCTCGTGGGCCAGATCCCCATGGGGCGACTGACAGAGCCGCTGCTGAACGCTATGGGCATCAAATTCTTCCGCCCCCGACCACATGAGGCAGAGGAGATTGTAAAGGACGCGTGGAATCTTGCAGCGAATGAAAGGCGCCCTGTCGCGGTTCTGCTTGACATACAGTTCTGGGAGGGCAGATGAGAAGGATAGATGCGATAGCGATCGTGGCAGAAGCAGCAGAGAGATCGGATGCTCTCGTTGTCTGCAACCTGGGTTATCCGAGCAGGGAGCTCTTCTTCGTCAGAGACAGGCCGGAGAACTTCTACATGCTCGGATCTATGGGCCTGGCCTCTTCGATCGCTCTCGGTCTGTCGCTGGCGCTTCAGGATAGGAGGGTGATCGCGATCGATGGTGATGGCTCTGTGCTGATGAACCTCGGCACGCTTGCGACCATCGCGAGCTTTGCATCATCCAATTACCTTCTCGTCGTGCTCGATAACCGTGTGTATGGTTCAACGGGCTGCCAGCCGACATGCACCTCCAGATGCACAGATCTGGCCGCTGTAGCGCGGGGGGCAGGTGTGAGGGATGTGAGGGTTGTCTCCGACGAGGAGGCGCTCAGGATGAGCCTCTCGGGGAGCGGCGTGGTTGTGGTCATTGTTGAGCAAGGAAACGCAGACGTCCCTGTGATTCCTCTATCCCCCCAGGAGATCCTGAGCAGGTTCATGGGGAGAGCCTCTCAACGCATGCGGAGATCCTGAAGCTCCCATCGAGTATCCTCTTTTTCAGAATCCTCGCCAGCTTCATGGCGCGGAGGCGGTCTGACTGTCTCAGCGTCACTGGAACGCCAAGACCATCCGGAGATCTTATCGAGCCCAGACGCGCGCGGAAGACGTCCGGGCAGAGCACCGAGCAGAGCCCGCAGTTGAAGCACAGGCTCCTGTCTATGCGCACCGGTCTTTTAATCGCGCCCATCGGGCAGCTGATCTCTGCTATGCAGTCCCTGCAATCCCTGCATGAATCCGATCGAACACGAACCGCCAGATCCACATCCTGCCAGACCTGCGCGTAATCCGCAACCCACAGAGGAGATCGTGTGCTGATGTCCATCACCGGCATCGGGATGGATTTCTCAGGAAGCAAAACAGCATCGAGAACATACCTGCTCAGAACAGGAACCGGCACAGCCCATGAGGTTATGCACTCCGGGCCTGCGGAGGTCACGAATCCGCCCATGAACTCAGGTATCATCTGATGCATGTCAGCGAACCCGGACAGATTCGGCCTCTCCGGAGTGCTTCTTGTTCCCGTCCCGATAACGAAACCCTCAGCCCCGTTTATGAGAACGCGCGTACCGACGCCTATGGTCTCGAGAAGTGGATCGTTCTTGAGGGGGTTCAGAATGCCACAGCCTGAGAATGATGCACCGCTCATGGCCGGAGGAAACGGGATCGCATGGAATATCGTGCTCTGGGCGTCACCTGTGTTCACGAACGCGGAGTAGTTCATGAAAGCGTGCCTCGTGCCGAAGAGCCTGGCATGCGGTATCTCATCGAGGGTGATATCTCTCGATATGCAGCGCCCATCTGATGTCTCAACATCCACGCAAACGCTTTTTCTCGCGACAAGATCCCTGAACAGATGGCCACCGCCGTACCTCTCGTCCCTGTGAGCGGTCCCGAAGACGATGAGATCCACATGCCCCAGCCTCTCGTTCGGACACGGCCCCACATGCGCCGGCACGCCATTGATCCGCGCGCTCACCGCGCGACTGAATGAACCCCTTTCCGCTAATCTGAATGAGAACACGGCATACGTCCCGCTCATGACGGCTCTCGTGGCTGTTGTGACCACATCGACATCCTGAAGCTCGGTGACCGCGCCCTCATCCACAAGAGCCCTCACCTCCTCGGCGGTGAGCACCGTCGCCTCTCCCCTGCGTATCCGCTCCTCTATCTCTACAATCGATCTCCTCATAGCGCCTCCACACTTCGTTGATGCTCATCATCCCTCATCTGAGGCGGATGGCATTTCACATGCGCAGAACAACAGAGCCTTCAGGGGTGTCGATCTAAAAAAGCATCTCCATGATAAATAATGCTCCGCCTCTGCAGGGGCGGAGCATCGCCGTATACCAGTAGTGGCGGATCTATCGAATCTCGAAGGTCGTGACCTCCTGTGTCTCTCCCACGCTGTTCAGGACTCCCGTGTATGTCTTCACATCCCCTCCGACCACTGTGCGCACTGTCCATCTCACCGCACCGACTCCGCCGCAGTCTTGGAAGTAGTTCACACTGACCTTATAAACACCAGGCGGCGCGCTGCCGGTCGGCCAGAATATGTTCTCAGGCTTGCCCATCTCGAAGTTGGAGCACATGTTGTCGCGATCCAGCTGCCCTCCCGACGGAACTTGGGTGTTGTCGTAGTAGACCAGATCTCCATTCGGGTCCTCCACGTAGAGGTCTATATCCGCGTTCGCATACCACGTCAGGGTGACCTGCACATCGCCTGTGTGGACCGATGTGGTTCTTCCGGTCCTTGCAGCAGCGGCAACAGCCGACCTGCATGGATACCCGCCCAGGAAGCATGGGGCGCCCTGGAGCGACGATTCATCCAGATGGTCGAACCGCAGAGTGTCCCCCGGGTTTACCTGGTAAACCTTCGTCTGCTTCGACTTGGCATGATGGCACGGAACGTACATAGGATCCCCGGGATTGACCTCTGATACATAGAGGAACTCGGTCAGAGTGTACGTGCCGGCAGGCACCCAGAAGCGTGTCCTGGTCTCGCTTGCAGTGCTTGATGGCATCACATCGTGCGCCAGTATAAGCCAGTTGCCCGGAGGTGTCCAGGAGTATGCAACAGATGGATCTCTGAAGACGGCGTTCTGTATGCATATGCCGTGCTCTGTATGTGTCGGAAGACGCCTGCAGCCCTCCTCGCCATCGCATGGACTGTAAGATACAGTGTTGTAGCGGTGTGTATTGATGACCTCGATCCAGCCGCCATTTCTCCTCATCCATTCATCGGCTCCGCTGACCAGAGCGTAGGGGGAGAAGTGATCGGTGAATACCGTCACAGTTCTCGCATCTGAGTCCACCGTGCCCGGTATCAGCTCCCATTTTCCGGAGGTGTCGTTGAAGGTCGTCACTCCTATGATTGTGTTCGGATCGACCCCCTCCGGAATCCTCAGGGTGATCTGCACAGGCCTCTCGAATACCGTGCCCTCAGGCCCAAGCTGATACACCTCGCCGGCAGGAGACAGACCATCAGCCAGCTCCGGCCTCATATCTGTCTTCTCTATGCTGACGACCATCGTTCCCGGAGTGCCATCCACGTTTGGCGGGACGGATCCTGCGGGTATCTGGACAGCAGCACCGCCAAAAGATACTGATCCGGACTGGCTGCCCGAAATGGTGGCAGATCCACTACCCTCCACTGGCTCCTCCGGCGCTCGCTCCTCTATCACTATGACACCAGGCGATGCAAGCGGATATCTGTCAACGCTGTCCCCTCCTGGAATGGCATACGGAGAGTCGCAGATCCCATCGCGGTTCGAGTCTGTGCAGGGATTATCGCTGTAGTAGTTCCCTCTAGTGCTCTTTAACATTTATTTTTAACCATATTGTAGTGTCTTTTGAGTTTTGCTCTGGCGTTGTCTTTGCTGAACTTCCAGCAAACAGTTGCGCGGATCGCATTTCGTTCCCGTTGCCAGATACTGATTTCGTCTCTCAGTTTGTTGATGTCAGGTATTCTTCGGTCCAAACACTGTTTTGATAGTGCCGAGAGCTCTATCTCAGCCATGTTGAGCCAGCTACCCTTTTTGGGAGTGTAATGGAACTCGAACCTTTTTGCGAGCTTGAAAGCGTCATCTGGAGGCATTGCGTCGTAGAATGAGCCCATGGTGTGAGTATTGAGGTTGTCCTGGACGACGATGATCTTCT
>NZ_JASFYM010000032.1 GCF_030055635.1 Methanothrix sp.
TATACTAATACATCTGTCCTGAAATATCCTACACCCCCAGCATCGGGATGTGCGCCAGGTAGCTCCTCTTCACATCCTCGGGGTCGATATGGTTGTAGATATCGATGGCTTCGTTCATCGCGTCTCCTCTCAACCACTTGATGTAATCACGAGGCATTCCCGATCGTATGAGATGCGTCGTGAACCAGTGGCGGCAGCAGTGAGGCGAGAAGTGATCCTCCGGACGGTTGGATCTTGGATCGTGCAGACCGACACGCTCCGCGGCCTTCGCGACGATCTTGAACACGGTGTCGGCTCGCATCCGTGTACCAGTCCGGCTCAGGAACAACGCACGTTCGCCTCTCTTCTTGAGACGTGAAGCTCTGACCGTCAACCATCGCTTCAGCACCCGTGCCGTCTCCTCATCGAAATACACAATCCGGTTCGAGCGTTTCGGAGTCGGCTTCAGCAGTATCGACAGCTTTTCGATATCTACATCATCAACATCTAGAGCGACCAGCTCGTGCCTCCGGACACCTGTTTTGAAAAGCAACATCAACATGGCGCGGTCTCGAGTGTCGATCGTGGCTCGCACCATCCGTGCGGCTTCTTCGACTGAGATCAGCCTCCGATGGCTCACCGGATCCTTGTAGCTCCGGAGATACCTCTTTCTGAGCCTCGGCATCGGATTCGACTCGATCAACCTCATCTCCTCCAGGAATTCGAACCATAGACCGATACGCTGGAAGTGCCTCTCAACAGTCGTGGACTTGAGCGATCGTTCTGTCCTGATATACTTCAGGTACGCTAGCAGGTTCTCGATGCTCAGCGGATCGGCTCGCTGCGACTCGCTCCAGCACAGATACGCTCGGACTGATCCTACTGTGTTGTATATCGTGTTCTTCGTCAGTCCGCGGAGCTCCAGATCCTGCTGAAAATTAGAAAGCAACTTGGTCAACCCGTCCACCTCCAGCCTCGAGTCGTCTCCTTGATCAGGCCTAGATCCAGAAGCAGATAGAGCTGGTTTGTCACGATCTCGATAGCATCAACGTCGCTCTGGTCTATTCCGAGCGCCTCCAGCAGTGCGCGGCTCGACCAGGTCTCTCCAGATCTCAGCAGATCGAGCAAAGCTGGATCGAATGAACCGACCCCACGCGGCCCGTCAGGCTGCGAAAAGTACAGGTTTCTCAGCTTGAACAGCTCAGTCTCGAGCTCCTTGATCCGGGCATTGCTCTTTTCGAGCTCTCGCTGGAGCTTTCTGTTCTCGACGAGCAGATTCGATTTCTGTGTGGCTCGATCAATATCATCCTCGGCGAGGTGCTCCTCGACTGTCTCGTATATCCATCTGCTTAGAGGCATCCTCGCCTTCCGCGCCAGCCGCCGCCAGCGCTCTCTGTCGCGCGAAGTTGGGAAATAGAGGATGAACTGCCTGGCCCGGCGCTCTTCTAAATCGCCCAAAGTCATGCACTAAAATCAATCTTTATAGGATATAAAGCTATCATTTTTTCAATGATCCGTGAGAAATGAGGATCTAAGGTATAAGCTATGAGACTGTTGGTCTCATCGGAATCGTTCTGCTACGAAGACTGTCCAGACTACAGATTACGGGGCAGGATCGCATGAGGCTGCTGTTTGCGGAGAGAAATGAGAGCAAATGCATGCGGTGCGGCGCATGCGATGAGATCGTGGCGTGCTCCAGCAGGAGGGTAGGTTATGCTGAGGGATGCATCGGATGTGGAGCATGCCAGATCACATGCCCCTGCGAAGCCATCGAGATGAGAGAAAGAGCTGCGGAAAGGTATGTGCAGATCAGGGTAAACGGCGAGCTTTTCTCCATCCCGGAGAGGATAACGGTGAAAAAGGCCCTGGAGATTCTGGGATTCGAGATCTCAAGGATTCCGTCTGAGGGGAAGATATTCGCGCCGTGCGAGGTCGGCGGGTGTTACAGCTGCGCTGTGGATGTGGATGGGGAGATGGTGCCGTGCTGTGTCACCGGAGTAAAAGATGGCATGAGCATCAGAACCGAATTACCGGAGGGTCACATCCCGTTGAGGCGTCTCCGTGGGTGGATGGGGCACAGGGTTGGAGGCGTGGGGACGCCATGGCATCTGAAGAATCCCTTCAGACATGTGGAGGTGGCGACCTTCGCATGCGGCTGCAACCTCCGGTGTCCACAGTGCCAGAACTGGGAAACAGCATACAACGGACGCGCGCTCGCGCTGACGCCAAAAGAAGCCGCGATGCTCATGACTGATGCCAGGGTGAGATACGGCGTGGACAGAATGGCGATATCCGGCGGTGAGAGCACGCTGAACAGGCCATGGCTTGTACAGTACGTCAAAGAGCTCAGGAGGCTGAACCCATCGCCGGATGCCAGAATCCACGTGGACACCAATGGGACGCTGCTGACGGAAGATTATACAGATGAGCTTGTGGAGGCGGGGATGACAGATATAGGCCCGGATCTGAAGGGCCTGAGGCTCGAGACGTTCATGAGGATCACAGGTGTGCGTGACAAAGAGCTGGCGGAAGAGTACAGGAAGACAAGCTGGAGTGCTGTAAGGTATATCGTCGATAATTACAAGGAGAAGGTATTCATTGGCGTTGGCGTTCCCTACAGCAGGGATCTGATATCGCTCGAGGAGATCGCAGATATTGGAGAGGAACTCTGCAGGATCGATGATGAGCTCCAGGTCTGCGTCCTGGATTACAGGCCTGAGTTCAGGAGCCGGATACGGAGGCCGGAATACAGCGAGATGCTCGAGGTTCACGGGCTGCTGAAGGGCATCGGGTTGAAGACTGTGATATGCCAGACCGCATACGGCTACATAGGACCTTGAGTTTCAACGGGTTTGAAGACAGCTCTTCGCATCAGATCCGAAGAGTGTGGTGCTTCCAGGAACTACAGGAAAACGCACATAACGCAAGGTCACCCAATGTGGATGAAAAATGGTCTGCATTCAGCGACCATTTTCGTACCAAAGTTCGTAATTCGCATTTTAAAAATAGCCCGCATACTGGCTCAGCATTTTGATATCCGGTTCTTGGTCAGTGTGGATTCTCAGCTCTCGCGCTGCGGCAGTTTCATGGGCACATCTTAAATAGGATCCATGCAGTTGTTGTCATGATGAAGCTGAGGACATTGATTCGGGGTCGGAGGGCCCACGGGGTTGGTTACCGCAACCATCTTCTTGCCGAGGCCGACAGCACGTGCATGGGTTCTCCGCGCGGAACCTCAGGGAGAATGGTCTGCAGCTTGTGGAAAGACTCTTCGAGGGTGATTAGACGCAGTATCTTACTTCATGGAGTTTGTCGGATCCAGCCGGCCGATGGCGGCAGAGGTCTCAGAAATACCCTTCCAGGAGTATGATGGCCGCGTCGAGAGTCTTACCAAGTTTGCCATCATGTTTCAGGCCATCCAGCTGTCCAAGATGTTGAGTCGATCTTGATAAAAGAAGCAAAGCAGGATGCGATGCATGAAGTGCGACAAAGATACGTGACCCATATGCTTCGAGTTGAGATCGTTGCGAAGGGGGACGTCCAGAGGGTCGGATACCGGGATGCTGTTCAGAGCATAGCCAGAAGGCTCGGTATTTCCGGCATCGTCCAGAACGTGGAACCTTATGATGTCAGGATCATCGCTGAGGGAGAGGAGTCCGCCCTGAAGGAGTTTGTAAGGGCGATAAACATTCAGGATAGGCCGATCAGGGTTGAGGAGCTTGAAGTGAAATGGAGCGCGGCTACAGGCGAGTTCCAGTACTTCAGGATCCTGAGAGGGGACTGGCAGGAGGAACTCGGCGAGAGGTTCGATGTCGCGATAAGGCTTCTCCACAGAAGCATCGAGCTGGGCGAACAGAATCTGGCGGTGAGCAAGGAGAATCTGGCAGTCAGCAAGGAGACTCTCGCAGTGAGCAAGGAGAATCTGGCAGTCGGCAAGGAGAACCTCTCCGTAGGAAGGATGATGCTCGAGAAGCAGGATCTGATGCTTGAGAAGCAGGATGAGACGATCGAGGAGCTCCGGGGAGTGAGATCAGATCTCAAAGAGCACATGGAGAAGAGGTTCGCCCGGATCGAGGGAGAGATCGCTGAGATCAAGAGGGCGATAAGGGAGCTAGTGCTCCATAACAAAATATTTTAACCATTACGTTTATCTACCCAGACTATGGGTAGAAAAAGACTGCATGAAGTGAGTTTGAAAGAAGGCGAACGAGAGGAGCTTGAGAGCTTCATCAGGAAGGGTAAAGCCTCTGCGAGGAGTCTGACGCGTGCGAGGATACTGCTTCTTGCTGATGAGGGTTGGAGCGACAAAGAGATAGTGGATGTGT
>NZ_JASFYM010000033.1 GCF_030055635.1 Methanothrix sp.
CCTTCGGCGAGATCCTTAGCACGCTCTTCCCGTCGCTCTCACCTATGGGCTCCAAGACGTACATCTCAAGCGCATTTTTTAGATCATCGCCAAGAGCATCCCGAAGCTGGTCAAGTGTCCAGAGATAGTATCCGCCCTCGATTCCATCGCTCTCCGCGTCGAGCGCTGAGCAGAACGCACCCTCCGGGGATACCAGCTCATCAGCGACGAAACCCAGGATCTCGTCTGCCACAATCGCATAATCCCTCTTTCCAGTGGCCTGGAACGCCTCAAGATACGCCAGTGACATCAGCGCCTGGTCGTAGAGCATCTTCTCGAAGTGGGGCACGCCCCAGCTCGCGTCTGTTGAGTATCTGTGGAAGCCATACGCGAGCTGGTCGTATATGCCGCCGCATCGCATCTCCCTGAGCGTAAGCTCCACCATCTCCAGCGCCTTGCTCTCCCCGGTTCTCTCCCAGTACCTGAGGAGGAAGAGCAGATTCTGTGCCAGGGGGAACTTCGGGGCTCTCCCAAAACCTCCGTGGGCCCAGTCGAAGATCCCTGAAAGCGCGAGGTACGCTCTGCTCAAAGAGCTCTCATCCGCAATCGTCTCAGGGGAGTGCACATCAGACTTTCGCATTGCGTTCAGCACTTCGGATCCGAGGGCTGTGAGCTCGGATCTCCGGTTTCTCCAGAGCTCCTCGACCAGCGGTACAAGCTCCCTGAGCCCCATCATACCGAGCCGTCCCTCCCTCGGGATGTATGTGGCTGCAAAAAAGGGGATGCCATCTGGGGACATTATTATCGTCAGAGGCCATCCGCCCCTGCCGCTCATTATCTGACAGGCCTCCATGTAGATCGCGTCGATGTCAGGTCTCTCCTCCCTGTCCACCTTCACGCATACAAATGCCCTGTTCAGCATCTCGGCGATCTCCTCATCCTCAAAGGACTCCCTGGCCATCACATGGCACCAGTGGCACGTGGAGTATCCTATCGAGAGAAATACCGGCCTGTCCTCAGCTCTAGCGCGCTCGAAGGCCTCGGGAGACCAGGGATACCAGTCCACGGGATTGTACGCATGCTGCCGGAGGTAAGGGCTCGACTCTCCGGCGAGACGGTTTGGTTTGCGGTCCATATAAGTTTAGAAGTAATTTCACGTAAATTGCTTTCTGTATCCATCATCGATGACGGGTCAGGAAACTTCATTCCTGACCCTCCCGATATCCCTCCTGAGATCATCGCTCATGCTCGCCCCGTCGAGGTTCTGCCGCGCCAGGCTCTCGAGCGTCGGTCTGTCGTACTTTATGCCATCGAGCTTTGCCCCGCGCAGATCGACGTTTGTAAATCCTACCGCGTAGAGCTCAGAGTCGCGCAGATCTGCTCCGGCGAGGCTTGTGTTGGTGAGATACACACCTGTCGCCTTTATCCTCCTGAGGTCTGCCATGCTCAGATCTGAGTTCTCGAACATAACCCCTCTCAGGATCGCATTTCTCATCTTCACGGATCTCATCACAGTGTTTGATTCGTACAGTGCCTCAAGTCGGCATCCGGACATATCTGCTCCGCTTAGGTCTGCCTGACCGAGTTTGACGCTGCGAATCACTAGCTCTGACATTCTCGCGCCTCTGAGAATCGCCCCGCTGAAGTCAGCATCGTCCAGCTTCGCGCCCGTGAGATCCGCTCCCGAGAGGTTCGCCCTCAGGGCATATGCTTTCACAAGGTCTGCACCGCTAAGGTCAGCGCCACTCAGATCTGCCCCGAAAAGCTCGGCTCTTGTTAGAAAAGCTCCTGCTAATCTGCTCTCTCTCAGATCCACCCAGTTCGCCCGCACGCCGAGCATGTTCGCCCTTGTTAGAATCATGTCATGCATCCTCGCCTGGGTTAGATCCGCGCCGATGAGCCTGGCGCCGCTCAGATCCGCGCCCTCCAGAAAAGCGCCACTAAGCCTTGCATTCGTCATATCCGCGTTCCTCATATCCGCCTCTGACAGATCGGATTCTGAGAAATCGACCCCACGGAGGCTGGCCGAGACCAGAGATGCCCGCATCAGGTTCGCGTGGAAAAGCATGGATGCGTCGAGCCTGGCACCATTGAGATTCGAACCGTGCAGATCTGTAAGCAGCATGCAGCACCTTCTCATATCAGCGTTTGAGAGATCCGCTTCTGAGAGATTCGATCCCGAGATGTTGGAGCGCATGACAACTACGCCGGGAAGCTTGGATCCGGTCAGGTCCGCATTCCTGATCACAGAATCCTGCATCATTGCATTCGTTAGATCCGAATATCTTATGATGGCTCCTGTCAGGTTTACCCCGGAAAGATCTGTTCTGCTCAGGTTTGTGCCTCTCAGGTCTGTGAACACTAAAGAGCATCTTCGCATATTTGTGTATGATAAATCTGCGAAAGATAGGTTTGCATACTGTATGGTGGAGCGTCTTATATCAGCGTGTGAAATAACCGATCCTGTGAAATTTGACCTGCTAAGCAAAGCTATTGTCATAGATACGTTTTTCAAAGTTGCACCTACCACTGTAGCTCCGCTCAGATCCACGCCCTGCAGATAGGATCCTGTCAGATCCACACCTGTAGCATTTACGCCTCTGAGATCGGCACGGGTGAAGAATGCGTCGCGGGCGGAAGCTCCGCTCAGATTGCATCCATCCATCTTTGTGCCGTTCAGATCAGCTCCGTCCATCGTGGCGTGGACAAGAGAGGCGCCACTGAGCCTGGCGTTCTCCATCTGGGCCTCTGTGAGATCTGCACGGCTGAAATCGCTCCCGATCAGGTCTGCGCCGATGAGCCTCGCGCCTGCGAGCCTGGCCCTGCTGAGGTTGGTGTTGTGAAGGTCTGCACCCTCGAGGTCTGCATCCGATAGATCTGCCAGGCTAAGGTTCGCATCGTATATCATGCTGTACCTCAGATAAGCTCCGCTCAGATTTGAGCCACTGAGGTCGGAGCCGTTCAGATATGTCTGGTTCAGGCTCGCACCGCTCATGTTTCGCCAGCTGAGGTTCATGTGGCTCAGATCCGCCCTGTCATGGAACGGCTGGTTTATTATTGTGCTGTCCACAGGTAGAGATCTCGGAGAGATGTTGAACCTGCGAAGCTCCACCATATCGAACATGTAAACGTTTGGGCTGTGGATTATGATGGGTATGCCATCAGGATCCGCGCCTTGGAGTATGCGCGCTGCGATCTCTCCAGCTTTCCTGCCCTGCACCTCTCCGCTGCTCAGGTTGCCCCCAACTATGCCATGCCCCAGGCACATCTTCCACACGCCATAGACAGGAACACGGCTGGCCTGCCGGAGAAGCTCGGCGCTCTCCTCATATGTGAAGACCTCGCCGGCTCGGTCTCTGTTGAAAGTCAGAAGAAGCACGAGCGCCCCAGGATCAAGCCTGGATACATTCTCACGCAGCTCATCCGCTGTCACATTATCGAGAACCTCGAAGGTCACGTTGAACTTCGGAACAACACCCTCCAGCATCCTCCTGTTTGCCCTTCCTGTTGTGGTGTTGTCGTTCACGACCACTATCTTATTCGCATCCGGATGAAGCCTGAGCATGAGATCGATCGTATCCTCGATGCTCACGTTCAAGAGAACTCCTGTGAATCCACTGAGATTGCTCAGCATCTCGGGCCTGAAGTCCTTCACACCGCAGAAGACCACAGGAACTCCGGGAAACAGCTCGTCCCTGTTCTTCAGGAGAAACCTGAACGCATCATCATCTGAGGATATTATGACATCGAATTTTTTATCGCCATATCTCTCAGAGTACAGCCTCTTAAGAAACTCCATTCTGGACTCGTTCAGAAGCACCTTTTTCGTGTCCATGTACTCCACTGTGAGATTCGCATCCGGAGCGTCGATCGCCAGCCTGAGGCGCACACCGCTGACGACATCATCTGTCCAGGACATGCCTGGATTGTAGGAGGCAAGCAGAAGCACCTCGCTGGCTGGAGCAGTACCTGATGTGAGCAGTATCAGAAGAACGGCAAACAGGAGATGTACCCTCATGCACGAACACCTGCGAATATTATTGAAAAGAGGGTAATTAAGACTTTCCCAGGCGGAGAAACACCTGTGGAGTCCCGAAATTATTTCGCGTCTCATCTAACTCCGGCGTAATAGTCCGGAATATGAAGCTGACCCAGGCGAAGGTTCGCTATATTCTTCGCCAGAACCGCAAAGGTGTGGCCACGAAAGAGATTGCGAGGGACATGAAGGTGTCACAAAGGAGGGTTCAACAGATCATAAAGTCATACAGAGAGTCTGGACGGGAACCTTTACTGGGA